>JBBSKV010000130.1:0-5396 GCA_038255955.1 Propionibacteriales bacterium | reverse complement strand
GGGTTCCATCATCGCTGCCCGTGCGCCCTCTTGCCTCGAGCATGATCAGGTGTTCGGGACTATCCTGAAGGGGTGGCTGACTCAGACGATGGAGACCGTCGAGCAGGCCGATCGCTCAGCGGCAGTGCGTTTTCTCGCACGGCCCGACTGGCTTCCCTGCCGGTTGGTTTCGCCGGTCGCACCACGCTCGGACTCGGCAAGCGCATGGTCGGCATGCCAGCCAACCTGGTGCTGGACGAGGTGCAGCGGCGCACGGCCGACCAGATCTTCTCGGTCCTCGGTCAGCTCAAGGGCGGGGCGATGAAGTTCGGCCAGGCCATGAGCATCTTCGAGGTCGCGCTGCCCGAGGAGCTCATCGGGCCGTACCGCGAGACCCTCACCCGTCTGCAGGACGCCGCACCACCGATGCCACCGAGCGTCGTGCACCGCGTCATGGTCGCCGAGCTCGGTGAGCAGTGGCGCGAGTACTTCCAGACCTTCGACGACGTCCCGGCGGCAGCGGCCTCGATCGGACAGGTCCATCGCGCCGTCTGGTCCGATGGACGCGACGTGGCGGTCAAGCTGCAGTACCCCGGAGCCGCCAAGGCCCTGATGGCCGATCTGCGCCAGATCTCGCGGCTGTCACGCATGTTCGGCGTGATCGTGCCGGGGCTCGACGTCAAGCCGCTGATCAAGGAGCTGCAGGACCGTGTGGCCGAGGAGCTGGACTACGACCTCGAGGCACTGGCCAACGCCGCCTTCTTCGACGCCTTCGTCGACGACCCCGAGATCGTCATCCCTGAACCGGTGCACCACACCGGCCGGATGCTGGTGGCCACCTGGCTGGAGTCCGAGCACTCGCTGGCGCACGTCATCGCCGAAGGCACACAGGCCGAGCGCGACCACTTCGGGGAGATCTACGGACGCTTCATGTTCGCCGGCCCGCAGCGCGCCGGCATGCTGCACGCCGACCCGCACCCCGGCAACTTCCGCATCATGCCCGACGGCCGCATCGGCGTGCTCGACTTCGGCGCCGTGGCCCGGTTGCCCGAGGGGCTGCCGAACGACATGGGTCGGCTGATCCGGTTGAGCGTCGACCGCGACTTCGAAGCGGTTCGCGACGGACTGGTCGAGCTGGGCTTCCTGCGAGCCGGCACCAAGCTGGACGCCGAGTCGGTGGGCCGGTACTTCGGCCCGTTCGTCGAACCGGCGGAGCGCGAGACCTTCACCTTCAGTCGCGAGTGGATGCGCGGCCAGATGACCCGGGTCAGCGCACCCAGTGCCGAGGGCATGGGCACGGCGCTGCAGTTCAACCTGCCGCCGGAGTACATGCTGATCCACCGGGTCTGGATGGGTGGCATGGGCGTGCTGAGCCAGCTCGAGGCGACCGCCCCGTTCCGCGGCATCCTCACCGAGTCCCTCCCGGGATTCGCGAGCAGCGAGGAGCGCTAGCGACGAGCCGGCGAGCGCGCCAGCGAAGCGTGAGCGTCACGCGCCGAAGGCGCCACCCTGCGAGGCGTGGTGAGGCGACTCGAGGACCCTCCGGGTGGGCTTCGCTCCCTGGCGAACAGGTCAGCGGGTGGCGGCGACCAGCTCGAGGACCGTGTCGGCGTATCGCTCGAGCTTGGCCGGGCCCACTCCCGGGACGTGACCGAGAGCCACGGCGTCGACGGGCTTCATCTCGGCGATCGACTGCAAGGTGGCGTCGGTGAACACGACGTAGGCGGGCTTGCCGATCTCGCTGGCCTCGCGGGTGCGCCACGCGCGCAGGTTCTCGTAGAGACCTTCGTCGTAGGTGGACGGGCAGTCCTCGCACCGACCCCGCTGGCGGTCGACGACGGCCAGCACCTGGTTGCAGACCCGGCACTTGGCGACCTTGCGCTGTCGGGGCTGCTTGGCGGTCTGGCGCGACTCGTGGCCGGCTGGCAGCAGGGTGTCCAGGAAGCGCGTGGGACCCCGGTTGCCGCGTCCGCCGAGCCGCCGAGCCGCTGCCCACGACACCATCAGGGTGTGCCGGGCCCGGGTGACGGCGACGTAGAACAGTCGGCGCTCCTCCTCGATCTCGGCCGGAGTCTGCGCGAACGGGCTGGGCACCGTGCCTTCCTGCATGCCGACACAGAAGACGGCGTCCCACTCCAGGCCCTTGGCCGAGTGGATCGTGGCCAGGGTGACACCGTCGGCGGCCGGGGCGTGCGCGGCGGCCGCGCGGCGCTCCAGATCGGCTACGAGGTCGGACATGGTGGCCTTCTGGTCCTGCTCGGCGATGAGGTCGCGGGCCATGCCGACGATGGCGCTCAGGGACTCCCACCGGTTGCGGATCTCGCCGGCACCCGTGGGCGGGGTGTCGCTGTAGCCGATGCCGGCCAGGATGTTGCGCACGTCGTCGATGAAGTCCTCATGGCTGTCGGCGGCCGTGCTCTGCATGTCGGCGCGCAGCAGCGCGACGGCCTGACGGACCTCGGCCCGGCGAAAGAAGCCCTCTCCCCCGCGCAGCGTGTACGGGATGCCGTGCTCGCCGAGCGCTTCCTCGTAGGCCTCGGACTGGGCGTTGATGCGGTAGAGCACCGCCATCTCGCGGTACGGCACGCCGCGGCGGCGCAGCAGCGCGATCTCGTTGGCCACGGCCTGCGCCTCGGTGGGCTCGTCGGGGTGGCCGACGTACGTCACCGGGTCGCCGGGCTCGCGCTGCGCCTGCAGCACCACGCCGTCGGTCTTGCCGGCGCGGCTGAAGACGGCGTTGGCGACGGCGACGATCTGCGGGGTGGAGCGGTAGTTGCGAACCAGCTCGTGCCGCTCGCCGTGCTCGAAGCGTCGGGCAAACGATCCGAGGATGCTGGGCGAGGCCCCGGCGAACGAGTAGATGGTCTGGCGGGGGTCACCCACCACGCAGACGTCGTCGCGGCCGCCGAGCCACAGGTCGAGCAGTTGCGACTGCAGCGGGTTGACGTCCTGGAACTCATCGACCACGAACCAGCGGTACTGGCGCCGGACCGTGGCCGCGACCTCGGGGTTGTCGGCCAGGATGGAGGCCGTGACCAGCAAGATGTCCTCCATGTCGATGCGCTCGGCGCCCTTGACCTCCTCGTAGGCGGCGAGCACCTGCGAGACCGTGGTGGCGTCGAGATCGCCGACCTGCCGGTTGCCGCCGCGCGTGCGCGTGACGTACGTGGCCGGAGTCATGCCGCTGACCTTGGCCCACTCGACCTCGGCAGCGAGGTCGCGGATCAGGGCGTTGTCGCCGCGCACCCCAACCCGCCGGGCGGCGGAGCCGACCAGTCCGAACTTGGAGTCGATGATGTCGGGAAAGGCGCTGCCGATGGCCTGCGGCCAGAAGTAGCGGGCCTGCCGCAGGGCGGCGGAGTGGAAGGTGCGCGCCTGCACACCGGGGGCACCCAGCGAGGCGAGCCGCCCGCGCATCTCGCCGGCCGCACGGGTGGTGAAGGTGACGGCGAGGACCTCGGACGGCTCGTAGAGCCCGCTGGCGACACCGTAGGCGATGCGGTGCGTGATGGCGCGGGTCTTGCCGGTGCCGGCGCCGGCGATGACCGTGACCGGCCCGCGCAGCGACCTGGCGACCTCGCGCTGCTCGGGGTCAAGGCCGTCGAGCAGCTGATCGGCGTCGGTCACCGGGGCTCCGTCCTGGTTTGGGCTGGGGAATGGTCAGGCGTGCGCGAACGTTGAATGTGACGTCAGCAGACTAGTCCTCGAAGGAGACAGAACATGGCGGGCACTTTCACGATGTACTCGACCCCGTGGTGTGGCTACTGCCATCGCCTGAAGTCGCAGCTCAAGCGCGAGGGAATCACCTTCGACGAGGTCGACATCGAGCAGGATCCGGCAGCGGCCGCGATCGTCGAGAAGGCCAACGGCGGCAACCAGACGGTTCCCACGCTGGTGTTCGCCGACGGCTCCGCCCTCAGCAACCCCTCCGTCGCCCAGATCAAGGCCAAGCTCGACGCAGCGTGAGCGATGGGTCGGTTTACCACGGTGCGTAGGTAAAGCATCTCTGACCGCGGGAAAGTTACCGCGGTCAGAGGAGCCGATCCTACGCACCGTGGTAAACCGTCGACCGGGGCGAGTCAGGCCCATTTTCCGTGGATCGTGCCGCCGTGCCACGACTGGATGAGGGCGCGGGAGATCGAGACGTTCGGGGGCAGCAGCAGATCTGCTGATGCCGTCATCTCGGTGACCTCGTCGCGGGTGAACCAGCGGGCCTCGGCGATCTCGTCGTGATCGACGTGGATCTGTGAGCTGGCCGCCGCACCGAAGAATCCCAGCATCAGGCTGGACGGGAACGGCCACGGCTGGCTGCCGGCATACCGGACGTCGCCGACCTCGACGCCGACCTCCTCCATGACCTCGCGCCGCACCGCGTCGTCGAGCGCCTCGCCGGGCTCGACGAATCCGGCCAGCGTGGAGAAGCGACCCTCGGGCCACGTGGGCTGGCGGCCCAGCAGCGCCCGGTCCTGGTCGTCGGTGATCAGCATGATCACGGCCGGGTCGGTGCGCGGGAAGTGGTGGGCGCTGCAGACGGTGCAGACGCGGATGTGACCCGCCTGGGCCGGCACCGAGGGCGCACCGCAGGCAGCGCAGAACCGATGGTTCTGGTGCCACCGTGCGATGCCGACCGCGTGCACGCCGAGCGAGGCGTCGTCGAAGGCCAGACTCGGTCCGATCATGCGCAGGCTGGTGGGCCGCAGATCGGCAGGCACCCGGTCGACCATCACGGCAGCGTGCCGCACGCCGTCGCGAAGACCGAGGAACAGCCACTCGCCGTCTGGCGCCTCGGCCTCGGTGACCCACCGCAGCTCACCGGTCTCAGTGGTCGCGACGTGCTCGCCCCCGATCACGAGCACCAGCAGATTACCGTCGGCGTCACGCCACGCGTCGTCCTTGCGCAGATGAGCGGCCCGGTCGTGCGTCGATCTGTCGAAGGCGAAGTCCACGGGTGCCACCGTAGTGGTCCTCAGGTGAGATCGAGCCTCGACTCCAGTCCCGCTCGGTCCGGCAGCGTGTCGAACTCCACGATCTCGCCCAGCCGGATGTAGGCGAACGCCGCGGTGACCTGCGCGGGGTCCAGCCCGTGCATCTCGGCCCAGGCGAGCCGGTAGATGGCCAGCTGCAACGGATCAGCGTTCGCCGCGCGATTGGTCTTCCAGTCGACGACCTGATGGCCCCTGCTGCCGTCAGGCAGCGTGGTCTCGAAGATCGCGTCGATGCGGCCGATGACCTGACGATGGCCCAGCCGGATCGAGAACGGCGCCTCCAGTGCGACCGGCTCGCGGTCGGCGAGCTCGCTGTCGAGGAACGTCGCGAACAGCTGGTCCAGCTCAGGTTCAGTGACCATGCCGGCGTCGCCCTGCCCGGGCAGATCGGTGGGGTCGAACAGCTCGAACCGCTGGTAGTGCGACTCGATC
>JBBSKV010000129.1:0-5399 GCA_038255955.1 Propionibacteriales bacterium | reverse complement strand
TGGAACGAGGCCCGTACCGACATCTTCAGCGAGGAGTTCCTGCTGCCCCGCCCGCTGCTGCAGGCGATCCGCCGCGACGGGCCGACCGTGCTGCTGATCGACGAGACCGACAAGGCCGATGTCGAGATCGAGGGCCTGCTGCTGGAGCTGCTCGGCGACTTCCAGGTCACGGTCCCCGAGCTGGGCACCATCAAGGCTACCCAGCGTCCCTTCGTGGTGCTGACGTCCAACGCCACGCGTGAGTTGTCCGAGGCGCTGCGCCGCCGATGCCTGTTCCTGCACCTGGACTTCCCCGACGCCGACTTGGAGACCGACATCGTGCGGCTCAAGGTGCCGAACCTGGACAAGACGCTGGCCGACTCGATCATCCGGGTCGTCAACGCCCTGCGTGCCATGCCGCTGCGCAAGGCGCCGTCGGTGTCGGAGTCGATCGACTGGGCCCGCACGCTGATGGCGCTGGGCGCCGACATCCTCGACGACGAGGTGGTCAAGGACTCGCTGGGCGTGATCCTCAAGCATCACGACGACATGGCGAAGGCCACCGCGAAGCTGGACCTGAACGCGGTGCTCGGCACACCATGACCGCCCCGGTCGAGGACCTGCCCGGTCGCCTGGTCGCGTTCGTAGGAGCGCTGCGCAGCAAGGGGATCCCGGCGGGCACCAGCGAGACGGTCGACGCCGCGGCGGTGATCGAGGTGCTGGGCCTCGAGAACCGCTCGCTGCTGCGCGAAGGGCTGGCCTCGGCGCTCGTGCGGCGCGGCGGTCAGCGCGACGTGTTCGACATGACCTTCGACCTGTTCTTTCCCGCGGGCGTCGGCGTCTCGCAGTCCGTGACCGATGCTCGGGGTGCCGACGGTGACGAGATGGATCTGGACGATCTCCGCGATCTGCTGGCCATGGCCCTGGCGGACGGCGACCTGAGGACGCTGGAGCAGGTCGCCGAGCTGGCGGTCGACGCGCTGGGCGAGGTCGGCCTGCCGGGCACGGCGACCGGTGGCTGGTCGGCGTACCAGACCCTGGAGCGGATGCGTCCCCAGACGCTGATCGCCCAGATCATGGCGATGCGCGGCGCCGGCGGCATGCCGGGCGAGGGCTCCGCCGACTTCACCGAACGGCTCGAGCGCGACGAGCTGCGCCAGGCCATCGAGCAGTTCCGGCAGATGGTGCAGGCAGAAGCGCGTCGCCGCACGGCGGAGGTCCGCGGGCGCGAGGTCGTGACCAGGCATGCCGTCCGCGCCGGCACCGACTCGATCGACTTCCTGAGCGCGAATCGCCAGCAGCTGGAGGAGCTGCGCCGCACGGTGCAGCCGCTGGCCCGCCGACTCGCCACCCGGCTGGCCGCCCGACGGCGCAAGAACCAGCGGGGGCGCATCGACATCCGCCGCACCCTGCGCCGAGCGATGGGCACCGGCGGCGTGCCGATCGACCCGGTCTACGCCAAGCCGCACCCGACCCGCCCCGAGCTCGTGCTGCTGTGCGACGTCTCCGGCTCGGTGGCCGGCTTCTCCAGCTTCACGATGCACCTGGTGCAGGCTCTCAGCAGCCAGTTCAGCAAGGTGCGGGTGTTCGCGTTCGTCAACGCCATGGACGAGGTCACCGATCTCGTCACGCCCGACGAGAACGACCTCGGCGGGCGCATCTCCCGCGAGTCACGCATCACCAAGTGGCACACCAGCAGCGACTACGGCGAGGCACTCGGCGACTTCGCCGAGGACTACCTGGACGCTGTCGGTCCCCGCACCTGCGTGCTGATCCTCGGCGACGCGCGCAACAACAACCAGGACCCGAACTTCGGCGCGCTCCACGAGATCTCGCAGCGGTCGCGGCGCACGTTCTGGCTCAACCCCGAGAACTCGATGCGGTGGGGCAACGGGGACTCTGTCGCCACGGAGTACGCCGAGGTCGTCGAGATGCACGAGTGCTGCACCGTCGACCAGCTCACCCGATTCGTCTCACGCCTCCTGCCGGTCTGAACTACCGTCTCCTCATGCGGACCCGGGCTCTGATCGTGGGTGTCGGGGTCGTGGTGCTCGCTCTGGGTGTTGCCGTCCTGACGACGTCAGGAGACTCGGACGCTCCCCCACCGTTCACGGCCCAGGGGTGCGAGGCCATCGACTACTCCGATCCGGAGCAGGGCGCACTGACTTTCGCCGAGGAGTTCACCGGTGACCAGCTGGACCCGGCTCGCTGGCGGATCCGCTCCGACACCTACCTGGACTTCGACCAGGCGCAGATCAAGCGCGAGAACGTCTCGGTGCACGACGGGCTCCTCGACATCGCCGGCCGCAAGCTGCCGGAGGATCAGTGGCAGGTCACCGAGAACTCGAGGTACGACTGGAACCGGGTGCGGGACTACTCGACCGGCTACGTGGACACCATCAAGAGCGAGGGGTACGGCAACGCGGCGAGTGACCAGCGCTTCAGTCAGCAGTACGGCACCTTCGAGGTCCGCGCCAAGGTTCCGAGCAGGTCGACCATGTCGCGCGGCATCTGGCCGGCGTTCTGGCTGCGTGCCGACCGCGAGCTGGGCGAGATCGATCCCATGGAGGCCTACGGGGCCCCAACCATCCGCGACTTCGACCCCTCACGCTCGTACGAGTGGAACTCGTGGGAGGACACCAGCCAGAAGTCCAGCGTCGAGCACACCCAGGGGCGGGCGCACCCGAATCAGGACAACGTCCCCATCTGGCAGGACTTTCACGTCTTCGGGGTGACGTGGTCGCCCATGTGCCTGCGCTACACCTTCGACGGCAAGACGGTAGGCATGGTTCCCCTCGCATCAAAGCCCTACTTCACCGGCCAGACGTTCGACGACACCTTCCACGTGCGCCTGAACATGCAGATCGGCTCGAACTACTGGGGCAAGGCCGACGATGAGAACACCCGGCCCGACTTCCACTACCTCGTGGACTGGGTCCGGGTGCACCAGGGCGACGACCTGCGGTGACCTCTAGCGCGGTGGCATCCGGATGGCACCGTCCAGGCGGATCGTCTCGCCGTTGAGCATCGGGTTCTCCACGATCTGCTGGGCCAGCTGGGCGTACTCGACCGGATGGCCCAGACGGCTGGGGTGCGGGACCTGCTGACCGAGAGACGTGCGCGCGGCCTCAGGCAGACCGGCGAGCAGCGGCGTCTCGAACAGTCCGGGCGCGATGGTCATGACCCGGATGCCCAGCGACGCCAGATCGCGAGCGATCGGCAGCGTCATGCCCACCACACCGCCCTTGCTCGCCGCGTAGGCGGCCTGGCCGATCTGACCGTCGAATGCCGCGATGGAGGCCGTGTTGATGATGACGCCGCGCTCCTCGCCCACCAGGTCGAGTCGGCTCATCCGTTCGGCCGCGAGCCGCAGGACGTTGAACGTGCCGATCAGGTTGATCTCGATGATCCGCTGGAACTGGTCCAACGGGTACGGACCGTTCCTGCCCACGGTCTTCGCCGCATCGCCGGTGCCGGCGCAGTTCACGGTGACTCGCAGCTCACCGAGCTCCGCGGCCGCGTCGAGCGCCTGTGACACGGCGGCTTCGTCGCGGACGTCGCCGGGCGAGAACCTCACGGAGTCGCCCAGGCGCGCGGCGACCTCGTCGCCCGGTGAACCGGGCAGATCGATGATGACGACCTGGCCGCCCGCGGCGACGAGCGCCTCGACCGTGGCCAGACCGAGTCCGGATGCGCCTCCGGTGACCAGTGCGACGGTGTTCTGGATCTGCATGGGTGTGCTCTCCTTCGGGTGAACGCTGCTGACGTTATCGGTATGGGCCAGACTCCGACCATGGCATTGCGCACCGTGGGTCGCTGGCTGCTCGGCACGTTCCTGATCTTCGCCGGCACGGCTCACCTGACGGTGTCGCGCGACGACTTCCGTGCCCAGGTCCCGGACTGGCTTCCGCTCGAGACCTTCATCATCCTCGCGTCCGGCGTCGTCGAGATCGCCCTGGGGCTCGCGCTGATCGTGCTGACGCGACACCGGGTCCTGATCGGCTGGATCGTGGCCGCCTTCTTCGTCGCGGTGCTGCCGGGGAACATCAACCAGCTGATCACCCACGACGACTCGTTCGGGCTCGACACCGATCGGGCTCGGGTCATCCGGCTGTTCTTCCAGCCGCTCCTCGTGGCGTGGGCGTTGTGGTGCACCGGCGCGTGGAAGTGGGCTGTGAGCAGCAGAAGTCGGCGCCGCGACCGGTGAGGCCGTATGTTGGGCCGCTGAGGACAGGGGACGACAGTGTTGGCGGATCGGTACGAGCTCGGTCAGGAGATCGGGCGTGGCGGCATGGGTGCGGTCTGGCTTGCCCGCGACACGCTGCTGGATCGAACGGTGGCGATCAAGAAGATCGGCACGTTCGGCGGCGGTGCGCCCGATCTGGAGCGTGCCGAGCGTGAGGCGCATCTCGCAGCCCGGGTGAATCACCAGAACGTCGTGGCCGTGTTCGACCTCGTCGACCACGATGGCGCCCAGTGGTTGGTCATGGAGCATGTCGACGGGCCCACCCTTGCCGCTCTCGTGACCGAGCGTGGCGCTGTCGGGCCCGAGGAGATGGCGCCCGTCGTGGAGCAGGTGGCGGGCGCGCTGGCTGCAGCCCACGACCACGGCATCGTGCACCGCGACGTGAAGCCGTCGAACATCTTGTTGACCCGCGGTGGCGTGGCCAAGCTGTCCGACTTCGGGGTGGCCCGGGCCCAGGCCGACGCCTCGCTCACCCAGACCGGTCTGGTCACCGGTTCGCCGGCCTACCTGTCGCCCGAGGTGGCCACCGGGAAGACGGCCACGTCCGCGAGCGACGTCTGGTCGCTCGGCGCGACGATCTTCCATGCGCTGTCCGGCCACGCCCCCTATCAGGTGGAGGACAACGTGCTCGGCACGATGTACCGCATCGTGAACGAGGAGCCGCCGAGACTGGAGGATTCGTCTGGGCACCTGGGCGCGCTCGTCGCAGCCATGATGCAGCACGACCCGGACGCTCGCCCGACCATGCTCGAGGTGCAGTCCGTCGCGGCGGGAGAGCCCGCGGCGACGATGGTCAGCCCTGCGGTGACCCAGGCCATGGCCGCGGTGACCACCGAGGCCGAACCCACGCCGACCTCCGCCTTTCGTCCCCTCGGCGCCCCCGTCGTGCGGATCCCGACCATCCCCCACAACCAACGCCGGCTGTGGTGGGCCGGAGGAGCCGCCGTTGCACTGCTGGCCATCGTCCTGTTCGCCGCCACGGTGGGCTCCGGGTCTCCCGCGGTCGACGTCCCGGCTGCGACCGCCTCGGAGAGCGCTGAGAAGTCGACTCCGGCGCCGACCCCCACGGCAACCCCGACTCCGGAGGCCTCGCCGGTGGCCGAGGGTGACGCAGAAGTGTCCCGGATCGAGGGCTTCGCAACCGACTACCTCACAGCGGCCAGCAACGACCCCG
>JBBSKV010000128.1:0-5433 GCA_038255955.1 Propionibacteriales bacterium | reverse complement strand
CTGGCGCACACCGTCCAGACGATCAGGTAGCCCGAAAGGGGCGCCTCGGGAGCGGTCTCGCCCAGCTTGTCGATCGAACCGGTCGAGGCCAGAGCGATGGCGAAGATCGACGACGCGATGGCACCGCCGATCACCTTGGTGCCGTTGGTCATGCCCGTGGCGATGCCGGTGCGCTCCGGTGGCGCCGCGGCGGCTGCCGCTGCCGGCAGCGAGGCGACCAGCGCGCCTGACCCCAGGCCCGCGATGCCCATGTTCATCAACGCCTGCCCGGTCGTGTCGTGGAACGGCAACCACAGGGCGTAGCCGATGCCCACCAGCAGGCAGGCGACCACCAAGGTGTTCCGCACCCCGAGCCACCGCGTCGTGAGCGGCAGCGTGAAGGCACCGATGGCCAACGTGATGACGTAGACCCCGATGAGGGTCGACACGAACGCCGAGTCGGCGCCCAGCCCGTAGCCGCGCACGTCCGGATCGGCCTGAGCGAACGTCGACAGCGGAATCTGCCCGCCCAGCACCGGGATGCCGAACAGGAAGGCGGTCAGCTGGATCGGCCACTGTCGCGGACCCGTCAGCAGGTCGACGTCGATGATCGGCTCGGGGTGCGCTCGCTCGTACCGCACGAACGGCACGAGCGTGAGCAGCCCCAGCGCGACCAGGGCCCAGGCCCGGATGCTGGCGGCACCGTCGAGCCGGATGTACACCAGCCCGGCCATGACCAGTCCGAGCGCGAGCGTGATCAGGCCCAGACCGCCCCAGTCGATGCCGCCCTCGGACTCCCCCGGCACGTCCTCGATGCCGGCCCACACCAAAAAGAACACCGCGGTGACGACGATCGCGGGTCCGGCCAGGATCAGGTTCATGTCGAGGGTGTCCACCAGGAGTCCGCTGGTCAGCGCGCCGATGATGACCGAGAGCTCCAGCGCCCCGACCAGCACCGCTGCACCGCGCCTGGTCAGCAACGCCTGACGGCCGGTGTCGCGGGTGCGCCGGTGGATGATCGCGATCTCCAGCGGCAGCCAGATGATCGCCGCACCCTGCAGCGCCCAGCCGATCAGGAAGGTGGTGAACGACGGCGCCACCACGGTGATCCACGAGCCGAGCATCGTGACGCCCAGCGCGATCAGCAGCACCTTCTTGTGACCGATCAGATCGGCCAGTCGAGCCAGCAGGGGGATGCACAGGGCCGAGACGATCAGCTGTGCCGCCTCGAACCAGTTGATGTCGCCTTCGGAGATCGTCAGGTGATCGGCGATCTGCGGGTAGATCGGCGTGTAGTAGCCCTGCAGCACGCCGCTGGCCACCTCCACGGCGACCAGGAAGCCCACGATCGCGCCTAGGCCCTGCGCCGGGGTGATGGGTGAAGAGCCGCGCTGGGTGCTGCTGCTGGTCATGCAGGAAGCCTCTCGATGAGTCGTCGGTACCACCGGACACCGTCGAGGAACGCGTCCACGCCCAGGTGCTCGTCGTAGGAGTGGATGGATTCGCGCTGCGCCTTCGTCATCCGGAACGGAGCGAAGCGGTAGACCCGATCGCTGATGGCGCAGAAAAACCGGGAGTCCGTCGCCGCCATCATCACGTAGGGCGCCGGAACGGCATCGTCGAAGATCTCCGAGATCGTGGACTCGATCAGACCGAAGGCGTCGTCCATCGGTGAGATCGGGCTCGGCTCGTTCTGCTCCACCACGTCGATCTCGACCTGGTCGTCGTCGACGACCCGGCGCACGTGCTCCAGCACCTCGGCGACCGTGTCGCCGACCATGATGCGGATGTTCACGCCCGCCGTGGCGGTGGCCGCGATCACGTTGAGGGCCGGCGATCCCGACAGCGTCGTGATCGCGAAGGTAGTGCGGGTCATCGCGGCCGTCTCCGGGCCGGCCGCAAGCAGCGCCTTGGTCAGCACCGGCTTGAGCCGACCGGCATTCGTCAGCAGTGGCCGCAGCGGCAGCGGGCCGTGCGGCCCCATGCGGCGGAACAGCTCGACCGTCGGCGTCGGGATGCGGGCCGTCATCGAGGAGCGGTCCAGTCGGGTGATGGCGCGAGCGATGCGCGCCGTGGGTCCCATCCTCGCCGGCGTGGAGGCGTGGCCACCTCGGCCCTCGACCCGCAGCTTCAGCGAGGTCAGGCCCTTCTCGGTCAGCCCGATCACGCCGATCGGTGCCTTTACGCCGGGGAATGCCTCGCTGGCGACGGCCCCGCCCTCGTCCAGCACGAACCATGGCTCGACCCCACGACGCCGCAGCTCGTCGACGGCCAGCTCGGCTGACGTCCCGGAGACCTCCTCGTTGCATCCGAAGGACAGCCAGACGTCCTGTGCCGGACTGAAATCGGTTGCGAGCAGCGTCTCGACGGCCGCGCAGATGCCCACCACGCAGCCCTTGTCATCCAGCGTTCCCCGGCCCCAGATGTTTCCGTCGACGATGTCACCGCCGAACGCCGGGTGCTGCCAGGTGCCTTCGACCGGCACCACGTCGAGATGGGCCATCAGCACCACCGGCTTGTCGGCGCTGTCACCCGCCCAGCGGAACAACAGACCGTGGGTGTCGACCCGGGTGAGCTCGAGCCGGTCGTGGATCAGCGGGAACCGGCGAGCCATCTCGTCGAGCAGGTCGTCGAAGACCCCGGTGTCGACCAGAGAGGGGTCGCGGTCGCTGACCGTCGGGATCCGAACCAGTGCCTGCAGTGCGGCGATGGCAGCGGCGTCGTCCATGCCCGGCAGCGTACTGCGACAGGGGTTCGCTGCCACCAGCCGAGGAGGCCGTGCCCGGCGCTACCGGTCGCCGGCCACCACACGCCCGGAAACGTCGATCGTGTGCCCCTCCGCACGCAACCGTGGCGCGGCCGCCTCCCGGTGCTGTCGATACAGCCGACCGTCGGCGGGAAGAACTCGCCACCACGGCAGACCGGGAACCCGGCGCAGCACGTTGGCCACGGCCTGTCCCGCACCGGGATGCCCCGCCTCGAGCGCAACCTCGGCGTACGTCATGAGGTCACCGGGGAGCAGCCCTGCCACGACATCGGCCACTCGCTGCTGGAAGGCGGTCAACGTCTCGGGCGGGTCCTCGCGACCTCCTCCGGGCAGCGTGAGAGTCATTCGGGACTGACCAGGAACTCCTTGGTCTTCGCGATCGCGAAGCCCCATCCCTGCTCCAGCTTCGGCCGGCCCGGGATCGCGATCTCCTCCGGGTTGGTCAGCACGTCAAGCAGCACCGGACCGGGCTGGGCGAGAGCCGCGGCCACTGCCTCGTCGACCTCGTTCGGATCGGTCACCCGGATGCCGGTCATGCCGATCGCCGTGGCCATCGCAGCGAAGTCCGGGTTGTGCAGCACGGTGCCGAACTCCGCCAGACCGACCTGTTCCATCTCGAACTTGACCATGCCCAGCCGGCCGTTGTTGAACACCACGATCTTCACGTCCAGCCGGTGACTCACCGCGGTCAGCAGATCGCCCATCAGCATCGACAGACCGCCGTCGCCGCTGAACGAGATGACCTGTCGGTCGCGGTCGAGCGCCTGCGCGCCCAGTGCCTGCGGCATCGCGTTGGCCATGGAGCCGAGGTTGAACGAGCCGATCAAGCGTCGTCCACCGCCGATCTTGACGAATCGGGACAGCCACACCGTCGACATGCCGGTGTCGGTGGTGAAGATCGCATCCTCCGCGGCGTGCCGGTGGACAGCGTCGGCCAGCAGCTCGGGCCTGATCCGGTGATCGGGATTGTCGACCTTGCTGCGCAGCCAACCGCGCTTGGTCTGGTCGTACGCAGGATCGGTCAGGTGCGACTGCAGCGTCTGCCACACCTCGTAGGCCTTCTTGGCGATGTCCAGGTGCTTGGTGCTCTTCTTGGCGTCCAGCATCGGCAGCAGGGCCTGCAGGGTGAGAGCGGCGTCGCCGACGAGCGCGTGTGTCACGGGGGTGCGGCGGCCGATGTGGGCACCGCGGGAGTCGATCTGGATCACCGTCTTCCCGTCGGGCAGGAAGTTGCGGTAGGGGAAGTCGGTGCCGATCATGACCAGCACGTCGCAAGCGGCGAAGGCCTCGGCGGTCGCGGGATTGCCCAGCAGTCCGGACTGGCCGATCTGCTGGTCGCTGTCGTCGAAGAGCTCTTTGGCCTTGAGCGACACCACGATCGGGGCGGCCAGCGCGGCGGCGAGCTGGTGCACCTCGTCGACGGCACCGGACGCGCCGATGCCGGCCAGCAGCGTGACCCGCTTGGCGCCGTTGATCGCTCCCGCAGCAGCGCTCACGTCGTCGGCCGCTGCCGGCGCAGGCGGTGGGGGCGACACGAAGGTCGGCACGCGGGTGCCCCTGGGCAGGTCGCCTCCGCCGAGGTCGCCGGGGATGGACAGCACCGCCACACCGCGCGCCGAGATGGCCGCGTTGACGGCCTCCTCCAGCAGATGTGGCATCTGGTCGACGCTGGACATGGTGCGGGTCCACGTGGCCACGTCGGCGAAGACGGCATCGTTGTCGACCTCCTGGAAGAAGTCGCTGCCGATGTCCTCGGTCGGGACCTGACCAACGATGGCCAGCACCGGAGCGTGCGACTTCTTGGCGTCGTAGAGGCCGTTGAGCAGGTGGACCGCGCCGGGACCGACCGTCCCCATGCAGACGGCGAGCTCGCCGGTGAGCTGCGCCTGGGCGCTGGCTGCGAACGCGCCCGCCTCCTCGTGACGCACACCGATCCACTCGACCCGATCCTCCCGACGTATCGCGTCGGTGACCGGATTCAGCGCATCACCCACCACGCCCCAGACCGTGTCGACGCCGTGCTCGGCGAGGGAGTCGATGATCAGTTCAGCCACAGTCGTCATGATTCGAGCGTAAGCCCAGTGCAGCCGTCCGCCGGTCGGCCTGAAGTCTGGCCCACTAGATTCAGCCCATGCTCCAGACGTACCGCGCCGCCTTCTCGGCGCCCGGCGCGGCGTTGTTCTCGGCCACCGGCGCCTTGGCTCGATTGCCGCTGTCGATGACCGGTCTCGGCATCGTGCTGGTGGTCGCTCTCCGGACGGATTCTTACGGTCGCGCGGGAACCGTGGCAGCGGTCTACGTGCTGGTCGCGTCGATCAGCGGACCGCTACAGGGGCGCATCGCCGACCGCGCCGGCCAGGCGCCGGTCCTGTGGATCGCCGGGGCCCTGCACGCCACCGGCATCGTGCTCACGCTGCTGTACGTCGACTCCGCCGTTCCGCTGCCGCACCTCGCCGTCGCCGTCGCAGGTCTGGGCGCACCGCAGGCAGGCAACATGGTCCGCGCCCGCTGGGCGCACGCGCTCGACGACCGCGAGCAGCTCAGCACCGCCTTCGCGATCGAGGCAGTGCTCGACGAAGCAGTGTTCGTGGTGGGTCCGGTCCTCGTCACCTTCCTGACCCTGCAGGTGGCCGAGAGCAGCGGGCTGCTGGTCGCCGGGATCGTGTCGACCCTCGCCTCCTGGGCGT
>JBBSKV010000127.1:0-5446 GCA_038255955.1 Propionibacteriales bacterium | reverse complement strand
GACCTCGTCGGGCGTCTCGCACACGTGTGCCATCGCGGTGGGCACCTCGGCGGCGGCCATGACCTGCTTGGCGAAGGCCTTGGAACCCTCCAGCTGTGCCGCGGCGGCGGTCGGACCGAAGCAGGCGATGCCGGCCTCACGCACGGCGTCGGCCACGCCGGCGACCAACGGTGCCTCGGGCCCGACCACCACCAGGTCGACGCCCAGACGCACGGCGAGATCGGCCACGGCGGCGCCATCCATCGGGTCCACGTCGTGGATCGGCGCGAAGGCCGCAATCCCCGGGTTTCCGGGTGCGGCGTGCACCTCCTCGACCTGCGCGTCGCGCGACAGTGCGAGGGCGAGGGCGTGCTCGCGCCCGCCGGTTCCGATCACGAGGGTCTTCACGAGCGACCAGCCTAGCGACCGTTCGCCCGCATCAGAGCAGGTCGTGCAGCACGATCGTCTGTTCGCGATCCGGGCCGACGCCGATCGTGGAGATTCGGGCGCCCGACAACTTCTCCAACGCCGTGACGTACGCCTGGGCCGTCGCGGGCAGATCAGCGAACTCGCGGCACGCAGACAGATCCTCGTGCCAGCCGTCGAAGTACTCATAGATCGGCTTGGCGTGGTGGAACCCGGTCTGTGTCATCGGCATCTCGTCGACTCGCTCCCCGTCGACGTCGTACGCGACGCACACCGGGATCTTGTCCCAGCCGGTGAGCACGTCGAGCTTGGTCAGCACGAAGTCGGTGACACCGTTGATGCGGGCCGCGTACCGGGCGATGGGTGCGTCGTACCAACCACACCGGCGCGGACGGCCGGTCGTGGTGCCGAACTCGGCGCCGTTCTTGCGCAGCTGTTCACCGTCCCCCGCCGGATCGTTGCTGCCGAACAGCTCGGTCGGGAACGGCCCCTCGCCGACGCGGGTGGCGTACGCCTTGACGATGCCGATGACCCGCGTGATCTCGCGCGGCGCGATGCCTGATCCGGTGCAGGCGCCGCCTGTGGTGGCCGACGACGACGTCACGAACGGGTAGGTCCCGTGGTCGACGTCGAGCAACGTGGCCTGGCCGGCCTCCAGCAGCACCGTCTTGCCGGCGGCCAGCGCCTCGTGCAGCAGCAGCGGCGTGTCAGCCATCATCGGGCGCAGCCGCTCGACGTAGGACAGCAGCTCCTCGACGATCTCGTCGACCTCGACGGCGCGACGGTTGTAGATCTTGGTGAGCAGCTGGTTCTTCAGGTCGAGCGCGCCCTCGACCTTCTGCCGCAGGATCTTCTCGTCGAACAGGTCCTGGACGCGGATGCCGATGCGGTTCATCTTGTCGGCGTAGGTGGGCCCGATGCCGCGGCCCGTGGTGCCGATCTTGCGGCTGCCCAGGAAGCGCTCGGCCACCTTGTCCATGGTGCGGTTGTAGTCGGCGATGACGTGCGCATTGGCGCTGATCACGAGCTTGGACGTGTCGATGCCCCGCGCCTCGAGCCCGTCGATCTCCTCGAACAGCACCGACAGGTCGACGACGACGCCGTTGCCGATGACCGGGACGCAACCGGGGCTGAGGATGCCGCTGGGCAGCAGGTGCAGGGCGTACTTCTGGTCGCCAATGACGACCGTGTGCCCGGCGTTGTTGCCGCCATTGAACTTCACGACGTAATCGACTCGACTACCGAGCAGATCGGTTGCCTTGCCCTTGCCCTCGTCACCCCACTGGGCTCCGACGATGACCACTGCCGGCATCTTGCACCACCTAGACATGCGACAAGCCCCGACCTGCGGGGCTCTTACCAAGGCATTCTACTCCAGCGCCCCCTAGTCTGGCGATCTCATGAACAGACTTCTTGCCATCGCCAATGCCGAAGCCGGCACCGCCGACGACCGATCCGTCGACGCAGCGCTCGACGTGCTGCGCAACGCCGACGAGGTGACGCTGGTCCGCACGGCCTCACCGGACGATCTCACCGATGCCCTCGCCGAACACCCTGACGTCGACGGCGTCGTCGTGCTGGGCGGCGACGGGTCGGTGCACGCCGTCGTCGCCGCGATGCACGCTGCCAACCGGCTGGCGGACACGTTCGTGGCGGTCATCCCGCTGGGCACGGGCAATGACTTCGCCCACGCGGTGGGACTCCCCGACGACCCAGCCGCGGCCGCCCGACTGGTCGTCGAGGGCTCCGTCCGCGACGTCGACCTCATCATTGATCTGCAGGATCGCGTGGTGGTCAATGCGGTGCACATCGGCGTGGGCGCCGAGGCCGCAGCCGCCGCCGTGCCGTGGAAGAAGCGGCTCGGGCCGCTCGGCCACGTCGTGGGCAGCCTGGTCGCGGGCGTGCGCGGCCTGGTCAAGCCCGGTTCGCGGGTCGAGATCACCGTCGACGGCAAGCGGCTCCCGGGGCACCGGGTCATCCAGGTGGCCGTGGGCAACGGCCGGTTCGTCGGCGGCGGCACGCTGCTGCTGCCCGGCGCCGATCCGACGGACGGACTGCTCGACGTCGCGGTGTCGTACCCGGCCTCGGCTCTGCGACGCGTCGGCTACGCGTTCAGCCTGCGCAGCGGACAGCACGTGCGCCGCGCCGACGTCACCTACCTGCGGGGCACCGAGGTGACGGTGACAGGAGACGCCATGCCGAGCACCAGCGACGGCGAGCTGACCGATCCGGCCGAAGATCACGGCTGGCGCATCGAGCCCGCCGCCTGGCGCTTGGTGGTTCCCGGCTCCTAGCGGACCAGCTCGGAGTAGGCCTCCGGGCTCGACTCGTGCAGGAACTCGCGGCACCGGTGCGCCTCGGCGTCATCGCCCAGCCGGGCCGATGACTCACCCAGGGCAGCGAGCGAGCGCAGGAACGCCTGATTCGGCTCGTGCGACCACGGCACAGGCCCGTAGCCCTTCCAGCCGCTGCGACGCAGCAGGTCCAGCGACCGGTGGTAGCCGGTGCGCGCGAAGGCGTATCCCTCCAGGTCGAGTCCGTCGGTCAACGCCAGCTCGGACAGCGTGATCCAGGCCAGCGCGGAGTCGGGGTGCAGCGACGCCACGTTCTTGGGGTCGCTGCCCTCGGCCAACGCCGCCGCACCGGGATCTTCAGGAAGCAAGGTCTCGGGCGGCTCGCCCAACAGGTTCGTCATGCCCCCATCCTGACACCCGCCTCCTCAGAGCCGGGTGCCCGCCGAGCGAAGGTTGGCGCAGGCCTCGGCGACCCGGGCAGCCATGCCGGCTTCTGCGGCCTTGCCCCACGCGCGCGGGTCGTACTGCTTCTTGTTGCCGACGTCGCCGTCGATCTTGAGGACACCGTCATAGTTGGCCAGCATGTGACCGGCGGCCGGGCGCGTGAAGGCGTACTGAGTGTCGGTGTCGACGTTCATCTTGACGACGCCGTAGTCGACGGCGTCGGAGATCTCCTGGGGCAGCGAACCGGATCCGCCGTGGAACACCAGGTCGAACGGCGAGTCCTTGCCGTACTTCTCACCCACAACCTCCTGCGCGGTCCTGAGCACCTCGGGGCGCAGCTTGACGTTGCCGGGCTTGTAGACGCCGTGCACGTTGCCGAAGGTGAGCGCGGTCAGGTAACGGCCCTTCTCACCGATGCCGATGGCGGCGGCTGTCGCGAGCGCGTCCTCGGGGGTGGAGTACAGCTGTTCGCCGGCGCCACCCTCGACGCCGTCCTCCTCGCCACCGACGACACCGATCTCGACCTCGAGGATGATGTTCGCCGCGGCGCAACGGGCCAGCAGCTCCTGGGCGATCTCGAGATTCTCCTCCAGCGGCACGGCCGAGCCGTCCCACATGTGGGACTGGAAGTACGGCAGGCCGCCGGCCTTGACCCGCTCCTCCGAGGCCGCGAGCAGCGGGCGCACGAAGCCGTCCAGCTTGTCCTTGGGGCAGTGATCGGTGTGCAGCGCGACGTTGACCGGGTACTTCTTGGCGACCTCGTTAGCGAAGGCCACGAAGGCCAGCGACCCGGTGACCATGTCCTTGACCGTCGGTCCGGACCAGTACTCGGCACCGCCGGTGGACACCTGGATGATGCCGTCGCTCTCAGCCTCCGCGAAGCCTGCGAGAGCCGCGTTGAGCGTCTGCGAGCTGGAGACGTTGATGGCCGGATAGGCGAAGGACTCGCTCTTGGCCTTGTCCAGCATCGCGGCGTAGACCTCGGGTGTGGCGACGGGCATGCGATCTCCTGAGACTGGGGGTGTCGGCCTCGCCAGTATTCCAGTAGGCGCGACCTACCCGCGAGTCACTCGTCCAGTGCGCGGACCACGGCTCGCGCAGCGACCTGCAGCGGGCTCCACACTGAGCCGAACGGCGGGGCGTAGGCCAGATCGAGCATCACGACCTCGTCGACCGTGAGCCCAGCGGCCAGCGCCGTGCCGGCCACGTCGATGCGAAGAGCCGCGTCCTCCGCGCCCACGATCTGGGCGCCCAGGAGGCGTCGGGTGCTGCGGTCGGCGATCATCAGCACCGTCATCTCGGCGGAGTCGGGCATGTATCCGGCGATGTTGGTGGTGACGATCGAGGCCGACACGGGGTCGAACCCGGCGTCCTTCGCCTGCTGCACACCCAGTCCGGTGCGCGAGATCTCCAGGGAGCAGAACTTGGTGATGGCGGTCTGGACCACACCGGGGAACTCCATCCGGGTGGTGTCGTCGAGCAGATCGGCCGCGATCGAGGCGGCGGCCACCATGCCCTGCTTGTTGGCGTGGGTGCCGAGGGCGATGTGCACCTGATCGCCGCTGACGCGGTCGAGGGACGCGACGCAGTCGCCAGCAGCCCAGATGTCCTCGTGGCCCTGGACCCGCTGGTGCCGGTCGACGAGGATCGCGCGCTTGGGTCCGATCGGCAGGCCGGCGTCGGCCGCCAGTTCCGAACGAGCCGTGACGCCGAGGCCGAGGATCACCAGATCTGCCGGGATCGACTCGCCCTCCACCTCGACAGCCGTGACCCGCCCGTCCTCCAGCGTGAACCCGGTGACCGCGGTGCTGGCGCGCAGGTCGATGCCGCGAGCCCGCATCGCGTCGGCGATCTGTTCACCGAGCTCTGCCTCGACGATGGGCATCGGCGTGGGTGCCTGTTCCACCACGGTCGTGTCGAAGCCCCGGGCCACGCACGCCTCGGCCATCTCGAGCCCGATGTAGCCACTGCCGACCACGACGACCTGGCGCGGCTGCTGCGCCATCGCGTCGAGCACGGCCTGGCCGTCCTCCAGGGACTGCACCCCGAAGATCCCCTCCCCCTCGATCCCGGGCAGGTCCGGACGCAGCGGTTCGGCACCCGTCGCGATGACGAGCCGGGCGTAGTCCAGCGGGTCTCCGTCGGCCAGGATGAGACGCCGAGCGGTGGGATCGAGCTTCGTGACCTCGACGCCGACCCGCAGGTCGATGCCGTGGTCGCGGTGCTCCTGCGGCGTCCTCGCCACCAGGTCATCTGCGGAGTCGACGTCGCCGGCGACCCAGTACGGAATGCCGCAGGCTGAG
>JBBSKV010000126.1:0-5470 GCA_038255955.1 Propionibacteriales bacterium | reverse complement strand
GGCCGCGCGCCATCGACACCCGACGTGGCTGGTTGCTGACGGCGGACCTCGGCCCGACCTTGCAGGAGAGCGGTGACCCCGCGCCGCACGACTGGCAGGCGTTGGTCGCGGAGAATGCGCGTCTGCAGTCGATCCTGTCGTCCCACCGCGACGACCTGCTCGGTACTGGCCTCCCCGACTGTGGACCGTCGACGGTCGTCGTCCGTTTCGACCGACTCCTGTCGATGTACACCGAGCTGCCTGAGCGGCATCCCGCCCACGTGCCGCCGGAGCTGGAGGTCAGACTCCGGTCGGTGCGCCCCCGGCTGGTCGACGCTGCGGCACAGCTGATCGCCTCCCCGTTGCCCGTCACGTGGCAGCACGGCGACCTGCACCCCGGCAACGCCCTGCGCGGCGACCCTGCCGGGATCCGCCTGTTCGACTTCGGGGACAGCCAGTGGGCGCACGCCCTGGAGTCGATGGTGGTGCCGTTCGGGTGGATCACCTCGCTGACGCAGATTCCGTGGGATCCGGTGCTGGAGGCCTACGCGTCGGCCTGGGGCGTCGAGGTCGCCGCGGTCGTCGACGACTGGTGGGCGGTCGCGATGACCCACGCCGTCAACCGGTCGGTCACCTGGTGGGGCTGCCTGGCCGACGCGACCGCCGACGAATGGGCCGGTGAATGGGGCGAGGCCCCGCTGAACCACCTCTCACGGGTGCTCGACGGGTGAGGCCGGCCGCCCTGCCACCGTCCCGCTGGGAGTTCGATTCGGCGTCCTGGCCCGAAGACGACTGCGTCGCAGCCGGTGCCGACCTCGACCCGGGCACGGTGATCGACGCCTACCGGCACGGGGCGTTCCCGATGCCCCACGAGGACCTGCTGCTGTGGTGGTCGCCGCTCTCCCGCGGCATCCTGCTGCCCGGGGCGTTGCGGATCAGCCGGTCGCTGAGCCGCTCGGTGCGTCGTTTCGAGGTCACGGTCGACCAGTCCTTCGAGGAGGTCGTCGACGCCTGCGCCGACCCCCGGCGCGCCGGCGCGTGGATCGACGAGGAGATCCGCGAGGCATACGTGCGGCTGCACCGGCTCGGGTGGGCGCACTCGGTCGAGACCCGCGACACCTCAGGGCGTCTGGTCGGTGGCCTCTATGGACTGGCGATCGGCGGCCTGTTCGCCGGTGAGTCGATGTTCCACCACGAGACCGACGCCTCCAAGGTCGCCTTGGTGGAGCTCTCCCGACGGTGGGGCGACGGACTCATCGACACGCAGTGGAGCACCCCTCACCTCGCATCGTTGGGTGTCTCGGAGACCGACCGCGCGACGTACCTGGCGACGATCGAGACGCTCGTTCACCAGCCGCCCCGCGACGCCTGGTGATCTGTGACGCGACACACGCAGCGGTTTTTTCCCGGGGGGTGTGCGCAAACGCGGTGAGGGCATCCATAGACTGACCAGCGAACTCAACCGAACCGTTTCTCTAGGAGCACTTGTGGCTATCTCACGCAACGACCTTGTGGCTGCCCTCGCCGAGAAGGCTGGCACCACCAAGTCCGATGCCGACGCCGTCCTGTCATCCTTCAGCGAGATCCTGCTGGAGTCGGTCGCCAAGGGCGACAAGGTCTCGATCCCGGGCATCTTGTCGGTCGAGCGGGTCAACCGCGCCGCGCGCACGGGTCGCAACCCGTCCACGGGCGAGACGATCAACATCCCCGCCGGCTTCGGCGTCAAGGTGAGCGTCGGCTCGCGCCTCAAGGCCGCCGCCAAGTAACACCAGACACACGCCTTACGGCGTCGCTGATCCCCTGAATGGCGGGGTCGGTGGCGCCGTTCGTCGTTTCCGTGTGGGGAACCTGTCAGGCTCTGGGACTGGAATCTGGGCCGACAGGTGGCTACCTTGGACAGTGGTCGTGGTCGAGAACAGGGCATGACCGTCCGATTTCTCTGTCGAGAGGTGCGAGTGTGAACGCTCATGACGTGATCGTTCTGCCCTTCGCCACCTCCACGCCCGCCATCGCTCGCACGAAGCTGGCCTCCTTCCTCACCCTGAATCTGGCCGAGGAACGGGTGATCGACGACGCCCTGCTGGTGATCAGCGAGATGATCGCCAACGCGGTCAACCACGGGGGTCCTACCCCGGACGGCGGTGTCGAGATCAGCTGGACCGTCAACGACGATCTGCTCGAGCTCAGCGTCCTGGACGCAGGCGGCGGCGGCTCGCTGACACCCATCGACTTCGATGAGGACTCGCTGAGCGGCCGCGGACTGTCGATCATCAGCCGGGTCGCCGATCGCTGGTGGGTCGACATGTCGCAGGGCACCCGCGTCAACGCCGAGCTGCACTTGACGCCTCGGTGAATCGTCCTGAGGTCGCCGCCAACTAGGGTGGCCCACCATGGGCAAGAAATCGAGAATCAAGAACCGCGCTGCCAAGAAGGAGCGCATGCCGTTCGTGGCCAGGACCTTCGAGGGTCTGCCCCACGAGGTCGATTGGATCGCCCTGCGCGAGTTCGTGCCGTCGGCCACCGCGACCGCAGCGCTCGAGTCCGGCGGCGAGGTGACCGTCTGCTCGTTGCTGCCCGGCGGAGGGGCCGGCCTGGTCCGCCCCGACGGCCAGGTCTGGGTCGGTCTGCAGGTCATGCACAACTTCGGTGACATCTCTCGCGATCTCGCCCACGTCATCGAGCAGGCTGGGGGCATCGAGGCAGGCACCCCCATCCCGATGACCGACCCCGGCGTCGGTCCCCGCCTGCAGGACCTGCTCGACCTGTCGGCGCCGTTCTCGGTCGAGGTGCACGACGGCTTCGACTTCTGGCTCGAGGGCGTCGACGCGAGCGAGGAGACCGCTGCTCTGCTCGAGGAGGCCAACGACTCGGTCGCCCCCACCGTGCGACTGTCCTCGGTCGAGGGTGCCTACTGGACCGAGATGGGTCCGCACCGGTACCTGCGCTGGGTCATGCCCCACGACGACTCCGATCTGCTGGACGCCCTCGCCCGGCTGCAGGCTTCCCGCGGCGACACGCTGACCGACGACAGCAAGCTGATCGGCCACTTCCGCGCCCACGGCCTGCTGGTCCCGGTCTGGGAGTTCGAGGTGGGAGCCGACGCGCTGGAGGAGCCTGCCGCGGCGTTCGAGAAGCGCCTGGCCGATGCGCTGGCCGATGACTCACCGCTCACGCCCGAGCAGCGCTCGGCCCGCGGCAACATCGTCAGCCGTCAGGTGTCGATCCGCTGAGACCAAGGGCGCTTCGCGCCCGAGCGTCGAAGCGCGCCAGCGAAGCGTGAGCGCGTCGCGCCGGAGGCGCCTGACTGCGAGGCGTGGCGAGGTCGAGGGCTCGCTCGAGTTCTCGACCTGTGGTTCGCCTCGGTCGCTCGTCCCTCGCTCCCTCACAGTCGGCCGCGGGCGGCCTCCTCGGCGAGCGGCTTCGGCGAAGCGGGCCTCGGCTCAGTCCCTTTCGACCGGGCACGACATGCAGCGGGGGCCGCCGCGGCCGGAGCCGAGCTCGGATCCGCTGATGGCCACGACGTCGATGCCGTGCTCGCGCAGCCGCTCGTTGGTCTGCTCGTTGCGCTCGTAGGCGACCGCGAGGCGCGGTCCGATGGCCAGCGTGTTGTTGCCGTCGTCCCACTGCTCACGCTCGGCCGTCACGGGATCGAGCCCGGTGTCGATCTGGTGCAGCGTGTCGATGCCCATCGCCTCGGCAGCGATCTGGAAGAACGATCCCTCGGGCCCGATGACCAGATCGTCCTGCCAGGTCACCTGATGGGCGCGGAGGCCTGCGGCCATGTTCGGGTAGATCACCACGGTATCGACGTCGACCATCGTGACGATCGTGTCCAGGTGCATGGTGGCGCGCTCCTGGGCGATCGGGACGGCCAGCACCTTCTCGGCCATTCCAGCACCGAGCACCTGCCGGGCGAATCGCTCGAAGCCGGCGGGGGTGGTGCGTTCGCCGACGCCGACCGCCATGACACCCGGGGCCAGCAGCAGCACGTCGCCACCCTCGAGGTGCTCCAGATGAGGTCCGTGCACCTGAGGGACGTCGACGAAGCGCGGGTGGTGGGTGTAGATCAGCCCGGTCAGCTGGGTCTCCCGGATGCGCGCTGGCATCGCCAGGCTCGTGACGGCCACGTGGCCGGGGAGCCACACCGACGAGTCACGGGTGAACAGCAGGTTCGGCAGGGGGTCGATCAAGAAGTCCTCGGGCTGCAGCAAGGTGGTGACGATGCTGCGGAACGCCGCCGTCTCGTCGTTGCGCAGTCCCGCGGTCAGCACGTTCGCCAGAGCTGACGGGTCCAGATCGTTCAGCTGCGCGGTGAGGTACGCACGCAGGCTGTCGCCGAGGTGCAGGCTGGCGGTGGTGCTGTCGATGATCGAGGTCCGCGCGGTGGGATCGGCGAGCGTCGCCGTCAGCAGCTCGATCAGGTACAGCACCTCGACGTCACGGTCGCGCAGCGCCTCGGCGAACGCGTCGTGCTCCTCCTGGGCCCGACCGAGCCACGGGATGGCGTCGAACAGCAGGCTGTCGTTGTTGCGCGGCGTGAGGCGGGCGATCTCCGGTCCGGGTCGATGCAGCATCACGGTCCGCAGACGGCCGACTTCGCTCGAGGCTCCGATTGGCATGTGCCCACGCTAGTGGGAAGGGGCCGACTAGTCTCGTGGTGTGGACTGGAATGACTTCGACGCCGCCCTGTTCGATCTCGACGGTGTCATCACCCCGACAGCAATCGTGCACCAGCGTGCCTGGTCCGCGATGTTCAACGCCTTCCTCGACAGCCGCGGCCTGGCGCAGGACTACACGCTGGATGACTACCACCAGTACGTCGACGGCAAGCCGCGCTACGAGGGCGTCCAGTCGTTCCTGGACTCCCGCGACATCGATCTGCCGTACGGCGACCCGGCCGACGATCCATCGGCCGAGACCGTGTGTGGCCTCGGCAATCGCAAGAACGACGACTTCGAGCGGATCCTGGCCGAGGAAGGGGTCGAGCCCTATCCCGGATCGGTCGCACTTGTCGACGCACTGATCGAGCGCGGCATCAAGATGGCCATCGTCTCCAGCTCGCGCAACGCGCCCAAGGTGCTCGAGGCGGCCGGCATGCTGCAGCACTTCCCGGTCATCGTCGACGGAGCCGTCGCGGCCACCCGTCACCTGGCCGGCAAGCCGGCTCCCGACACCTTCCTGGACGCGGCGGTCCAGCTCGACGTCCCCAAGGAGCGAGCCGTCGTGTTCGAGGACGCGCTCTCGGGCGTTCAGGCGGGCCGAGCCGGCCGGTTCGGCCTGGTCGTCGGCGTCGATCGCGGAGCCGGCGTGGCCGCCCTCACCGAGAACGGGGCAGACGTGGTCGTCTCGGATCTCGAGGAGCTGCTGTGAGCCCGTCGGGCGGCCACAAGGGTCCGTCCCACGTCGCCCCCGCCGTCACGGACCAGCACGACCGGTCCCGGTTCCCCGTCGATGAGTGGGCGCTCACCGAGAAGACCATCGACGCGGATTC
>JBBSKV010000125.1:0-5515 GCA_038255955.1 Propionibacteriales bacterium | reverse complement strand
GGAAATCATGGGTGCCGCGGGCCGGGGCCCGACGACAACCGCTCAAGAATAGCCGACGACCTGCGGAGGACGCTAATCCGGGGGCGTCGACTCCCGGGACGATAGCCTCTGGCGCATGGTCTTGGCACTCAACACGACGGCATTCCGTGCGTGGACGCAGCTGTGCGCCGAGGCTCTGTCGGCCACTCGCGCCGAGATCGATGCCCTCAACGTGTTCCCGGTGCCGGACAGCGACACCGGCACCAACGCCTACCTGACCTTCGCCGCCGGCGCCGAGGCGGTCGACGTGCTGCCCGACGGCGCCTCGCTTCCTGAGCTGATCCGGGCCTACACCGACGGCCTGCTGATGGGCGCCAAGGGCAATTCCGGCGTGATCCTGTCCCAGCTGGTGCGGGCCTGCTTCCACGACCTTCCCATCGGCTCGGGCATCGGCCCGGACGACGTCGCGCGATCCTTCGCCGCTGCCGCGGATGCTGCGTACGCCGCGGTGGGCGTTCCCGTCGAGGGCACCATCTTGTCGGTCGCCCGCGCCGCTGCGATCGGTGCCGAGGCGGCCGCCGCGTCGCACGACGGCAGCGACGAGGGCCGGTCGGTGTTCACGGCGGCTTCCGACGCCGCGCGTGAGGCGCTGGAGCGGACACCGCAGCAGATGGAGAAGCTGGCCAAGGCCGGGGTGGTCGACGCGGGTGGGCGCGCGCTGGTGGTGGTCCTGGACGCCACGGGTCAGGCGCTCACGGGTCGTCGGCCCCGACCGGTCGTGACCCGACTGCCCGTGCCGATCGTGGCGGGCGACGATCTCGATGCCGAGGGCCCGTCGTACGAGGTGATGTACCTGCTGGAGGCCGACGAGGATCAGATCGCCGACCTGCGTGCCACGTTGGGACCGTTGGGCGACTCGCTGGTGGTCGTCGGTGGCGATCGCCTCTGGAACGTCCACGTGCACGTCGACGACGTGGGAGCCGCGATCGAGGCCGGCATCACGGCAGGCCGGCCGTACCGGATCGCCGTCACCCACTTCGCCGACCAGATGGCCCGTCGGCCGCGCGAGGGCCGAGTGGTGGTCGCCGCGACGACAGGTGCCGGCCTCGCCGAGCTGTGTCGCGAGTGCGGTGCCGTCGCGCTGGAGTTCACGCGCGACAGTCCGCTGTCTGCCGACCAGATGGCCGCAGCGATCTCCGAGGCCGGAGCCGAGGAGGTCATCGTGCTGCCCAACAACCAGCGCTACGTCCGCCAGTTCGAGGCTGCCGCGCAGGCCGCCCGCCAGCAGGGCATCCGGGTCGCGGTGATCCCCACCCAGGCTCAGGTGCAGGGGCTCGCGGCGCTGGCCGTCCACGACCCGGGCCTGGGCTTCGACGAGGTCGTGGTCGCCATGTCGAGCGCGGCGGCGTACACCCAGCACGGTGCCGTCACCGTCGCCACCGAACCGGGGATGACGATGGCCGGGCCGTGCGAGCCCGGCGACATCCTCGGGGTGATCGCCGGCGACTTCGCCGTCGTGGGCAGTGACGTCGCCTCGGTCGCCCAGCAGGTGCTCGAGCGCATCATGTCGCCTGCCGCCGAGATAGTCACCATCGTGCTGGGCGAGGGGGGCGACGCCGCCGTGGAGCAGCAGGTGCAGGTGTACCTGCGCGAGCACCGCCCCGACGTGGACCTGGTCGTCTACGAGGGTGGTCAGGAGAACTACCCGCTGTTCCTCGCCGTCGAGTAGTAGTAGGCACCATGGTCACCCTGTCGACGAAGCTCGCCACCGCAGTGGGCGACAAGACCGCCAAGCCGCTGGAGAAGGCGCTGGGGCTGCGCACCGTCGAGGATCTGCTGCGGCACTACCCGCGCCGCTACGCCGAGATCGGCAGTCCCACCGATCTGTCCGCGCTGCGAGTGGGCCAGTACGCCACCGTGCTGGCCGAGGTGGTCAGCGCCAAGGTCATCCCGTTCAAGAACCAGCCGAAGCGCAGCCGCACCGAGGTGGTCGTCACTGACGGTCAGCAGAACCTGACCCTCACCTTCTTCCAGCAACCGTGGCTGCCCAAGCAGATGACACCCGGCCGCACGGGTCTGTTCTCCGGCGAGGTCGGTACCTTCAACCACCAGCTGCAGCTCACCAACCCGGCCCACGACCTGATCGAGGACGAGGGCGACATGGCCGCGTCACGGCTGGCCCGCGGGGTGCTGCCGATCTACGCGGCCAGCGCCAAGGTGGCGTCGTGGTCGATCGAGCGCAGCGTGGCGATGTGCCTCGACACCGTCGACGCGATGCCGGACGTGCTGCCGGAGCAGGTGCGGGCGGCGCGCCGATTCCCGGGGGCGAGCGACGCCTTCGAGGCCATCCACCGGCCGCGCAGCATCGCCGAGGCGATGCTGGCCCGCGACCGCTTCCGCTTCGAGGAGGCCTTCGTGGTGCAGGCCGTCTTCGCCCAACGGCGTCACGCGCTCGGCGAACAGCACTCGGCGACCCGCGCACCGATCGAGGCCGGTCTGCGCGAACGGTTCACCGCCGCACTGCCGTTCGAGCTGACGGGGGGCCAGGCCTCGGTGCTCGACGAGATCGCCGCAGACCTGGGTCGCAGCCGCCCGATGCATCGCCTGCTGCAGGGCGAGGTCGGCTCCGGAAAGACCATCGTCGCGCTGCTCGCGATGCTGCAGGTGATCGATGCCGGGGGACAGGCCGCGTTGCTCGCGCCCACCGAGGTGCTCGCCGCCCAGCACCACCGCAGCATCACGGCCCACCTCGGCGACCTCGCCAAGGGCGGCATGCTCGGAGGCGCCGACGGAGCCACCCGGGTGCGGCTGCTGACCGGATCGATGGGCGCCAAGGCCCGCAAGGAGTCGCTGCTCGACGCGGCGTCGGGCGAGGCGGGCATCGTCATCGGCACCCACGCGCTGATCCAGGACCACGTCCAGTTCGCCGAGCTCGGTCTGCTGGTCGTCGACGAGCAGCATCGCTTCGGCGTCGAGCAGCGGGCCGCGCTGGTCGACCGCGCCGAGGTGACACCGCACGTCCTGGTCATGACCGCCACCCCGATCCCTCGCACCATCGCGATGACGGTCTTCGGTGATCTCGAGATCTCGACACTCACCGAGCTGCCGGCCGGACGCCAGCCGATCCAGACAACCGTCGTCCCGGCCGCGGAGCGTCCGGCGTGGATGCAGCGAGCGTGGGAGCGGGTTCGCGAGGAGGTCAGCCGGGGTCGACAGGCCTACGTGGTCGTCTCACGCATCGGGGCGGACTCAGGCGAGGAGTCCCCGAGCGAGACCCGGTCACTCACCGAGGTGCACGACGAGCTGGTGGCCGGGCCGCTGGCCGGGTTGCGCGTCGGCACGCTGCACGGGCGGATGCCGGCCGACGAGAAGGACGCCGCCATGCGGGCCTTCGCGGCAGGCGAGATCGACGTGCTGGTGGCCACCACCGTGGTCGAGGTCGGTGTGGACGTCCCCAACGCCACTGTCATGGTCGTCCTGGACGCCGATCGCTTCGGCATCTCGCAGCTGCACCAGCTGCGCGGGCGGGTCGGGCGTGGCTCCGAAGCCGGGCTCTGCTTGCTGGTCACCCAGACCGATGCGGACTCCCCGGCCGCCGAGCGGCTGGCCGCCGTGGCGTCGACGACCGATGGCTTCGAGCTGTCGCGCCTGGACGTCGAGCTGCGCCGCGAGGGTGACGTGCTCGGGTCCCGCCAGTCGGGCGTGCGGTCCAGCCTGCGGCTGCTGTCGGTGGTGCGCGACGGCGACGTGATCGAGCAGGCCCGCGAGACGGCCGAACAGATCGTGCAGGACGATCCCGACCTCACGGCGCATCCCGAGCTCGCTGCCGCCGTCGCCGCACTGGAATCTTCTGAGCAGGCCGACTACCTGGAGAGGACCTGACGTGACGCGCATCATCGCTGGCGACCGTGGCGGACGCCGCATCGAGACGCCCAAGAGTGACGGCACGCGTCCGACCAGTGATCGGGTGCGCGAGGCGTTGTTCTCGTCGTTGGAGTCCGAGCTGGGCGGCTTCGACGATCTCGTGGTGCTCGACCTGTTCGCCGGATCCGGAGCGTTGGGCCTGGAGTCGTTGTCGCGCGGTGCCGCCACCGCGGTGTTCGTGGAGTCCGACGCGAAGGCCGCCGCGACCATCACGCGCAACCTGGCGACGCTCGACCTGCCCGGTCGGGTCGCACGGACCACGGCGGCCCGGTACGTCTCGTCGGCGCCGGCGGGGGAGTTCGACCTGGTCTTCATCGATCCGCCGTACGTCGTCGAGTCCGCCGTCGTCGCCGATCTGGTCACCGCGCTTCGGCCGGCCCTGCGGCCCGATGCGCTGATCGTCGTCGAGCGGTCGACCCGCGACCGGTTCGACTGGCCCGAGGGTGTCGAGGCGATGCGACACAAGGCCTATGGCGAGACGACGCTTTGGTACGGTCGCTGACGTGGCCACGTCGAAGAGAGCGCTGACATGACCAAGGTCGTGTGTCCCGGTTCGTTCGACCCCGTGACGAATGGTCACATCGACATCATCGAACGGTCGGCTCACCTGTTCGACGAGGTCGTCGTCGCGGTGCTGGTCAACGAGAACAAGACCGGCCTGTTCAGCATCGACGAGCGCATCGCGCTCCTCGAGGACGTCACCAGTCACCTGCCCAACGTGCGCTGCGACTTCTTCCACGGTCTGCTGGTCGACTTCTGCACCACCCACGGCATTGACGCCATCGTCAAGGGGCTGCGCGCGGTCACCGACTTCGACTACGAGCTGCAGATGGCTCAGATGAATGGCAGCCTCACCGACGTCGACACGGTGTTCATCCCCACGTCGCCCGAGTGGTCGTTCCTCGCGTCCAGCCTGGTCAAGGAGGTCGCCAAGCACGGCGGCGACGTCGCTGGCCTGGTGCCGCCCGTGGTGCTCAAGCAGCTGACTGCCAAGTACTCGTAGGCACAGCCTGCTCGCCAGGGAGCGCAGCAGGCGAGGTCCTGTTCGCCAGGGAGCGCAGCGACCGTGAGCGGAGCGAGGCGAACCTCATTCGGGGGCTTGCTCGGTCCTGTTCGCCAGGGAGCGCAGCGACCGTGAGCGGAGCGAGGCGAACCACACCCGAGGGGCTCGCTCTAGCCGTCGACCTCACCACGCCTCCCAGTCGGGCGGCTCCGCCGCGGCGCTGTTCGCCAGGGAGCGCAGCGACCGTGAGCGGAGCGAGGCGAACCACACCCGAGGGGCTTGCTCGAGCCATCGACCTCACCACGCCTCCCAGTCGGGCGGCTTCGCCGCGGCGCGGTCACGCTGCGCTGGCGCTCCTTCACGCTCGGCCGCAAGCGGCCTCGGTTCAGTCGGGCAGGATCGGCTGGGCGTCGCGCTCGCGGTGGGTGAGCTGGGCGGCCCGGCGGACCGCGCCGGTGCCGAACTTGTCGCGGACGGCGTCGATGGTGTCGTCGAGGGCGTGGTCCGAGGCCGGGTCGAGGGGGAGGGCCAGCTGCTAGGGCTGGTCGTCCACCGAACCGATCGAGACGCCGATCAGCGAGCAGCCGCGCCGCTCGATCGCGGGCCAGC
>JBBSKV010000124.1:0-5585 GCA_038255955.1 Propionibacteriales bacterium | reverse complement strand
GCCGTAGAGCTTCTCCATCCCGGGGAGGCCGAACGGGCGCTCGGCGAACTCGGGGTTGGCACCCAGCTTGAGCCCGTCGATCTTCTTGAGGTCACCGATCGTCGCGACGTTGTTCTTCTGCGCGAACTCCGACGTCACGTTGAGCGAGTCCTTGTCCTCGGCCTCGGACACGTCGAGGATCTCGACACCATCGGGCAGGGCGTCCTTGAGCGCCGCCACGACTTCATCGGGCGCGGCGGCGGTCGCGTTCTTGTCGACGTACTGCAACAGGTTGCCGGTGTACTCCGGCACCAGGTCGATCTCGCCGTTCTGCAAGGCCTTGACGTAGACCTCGCGGGCGCCGATGTTGAGCTTCTTCTCGACCTTCACCCCCTTGGCCTCGAGAGCCTGGGCGTAGATCTCGGCAAGGATCTCGTTCTCGGGGAACGCGGCCGAGCCGACCGTGATCGTGTCGCCCGAGGACTTGCTGTCCCCCGAGCCGGAGGCTTCGGTGGGGTCTCCGCTGCCGCACGCGGCGAGCGAGAGGCCCAGGGTCGTGGCCGCAGCGAGGGCGGCGATCTTCTTCAGGTTCATCTGTCTTCCTTCTCTGGGGGTGGGTCAGGCAGTGGAGGGTTGGGGGGCGGGGCGTCGGCCGGTGGCCACGGCCTGCAGTCCGGCGAAGACCCCGTCGAGGACGAGGGCGAGCACGATGACGAGCACCGACCCCCCGGCCATCTGGGCGTAGTCGCTGACCGCCTGGCCGTCGATCAGGAAGCGGCCCAGGCCGCCCAGTCCGACGAACGCGGCGACGGTGGCAGTGGCCACGACCTGCAGGACCGAGGATCGCAGGCCGCCGACGATGATCGGCAGGGCCAGAGGGATCTCGACCTTCCGCAGGATCTGCATCTCGGACATGCCCATGGCCCGGGCGGCGTCGACGGTCTGCCGGTCGACGGACTCCACGCCGGAGTAGGCGCCGGCGAGCAGCGGTGGCACGGCCAGCACGACGAGAGCGATCAGCGGGGCCGTGATGCCGATGCCGACGACCAGGGCGAGCGCCGTGAGCAGACCCAGCGTGGGCAGGGCTCGCATCGACCCCGTGATCGCGACGGCGACGCCGCGGAAGCGGCCGGTGTGGCCGACCCACAGACCGATCGGGATGGCGATCACCCCGGCGATCGCGATGGTCTCTGCGGTGTAGACGACGTGCTCGAGCATGCGGGTCGGCACGCCGCCCGATCCGGCGTAGTTCGCCGAGTCATTCAACCAGTCGATGGTGTCCGAGACGACGCTCATGCCTCGACCACCTCGACCTCGGACGCCTGGCGACGCGATGTCCCGGAGGACTGGTGGGACCACGGCATCAGCAGCCGTCCGGCCAGGACCAGCAGCACGTCGAGCACGACGGCCAGCACGACGATGGCCAGGATGCCGATCACGATCTCGGTCTGGAAGTCACGCCTGAACCCGTCAGTGAACAGCGAGCCGAGGTTGCTGACGCCCACCAACGTCGCGACGCTCAGCATGCTGACGGTGCTGACCGACACGACCCGCAGACCTGCCAGCAGCACAGGTCCGGCCAGTGGCAGCTCGACCCGGAACACCCGCTGCGGACGGGAGAAACCGGCCGCCGAGGCAGCGTCGAGCACGTCGCGCGACACCGAGCCGAAGGCGTCAACGGTGGTGCGCACCATGACGGCAGCGGCATAGGTCGACAGGGCGATCAGCACGTTGATGACGCTGAGGAAGCCGGTCCCGAGGATTCCGGGGAGCAGCACGAAGAGCGCCAGCGAGGGGATCGTGTAGAGCACGCCGATGGCCGCGACGGACACCCCACGGATGCGCGGGTGCTCGTTGGCGTACCAGCCCACGGGCAGCGACACGGCGAAGCCGATGGTTGTGGAGAGCACGCTGATCCAGGCGTGCCGCACGAACAGCTCACGCACCAGCGCGAAGTTGTCGAGGAACCAGCTCATTCCAGCACTCCGGTGGCCTTGCCGGTCCCGTCGACCACGACCTTGACGCCGTCTCGTTCCTCGACGTGCAGCGAGCGCGCACCCTTGTCGAGCCCGATGAAGCTGCGCACGAAGTCATCGGCCGGTTCGGCGATGATCTTGGCCGGCGAACCGACCTGCGCCACGACTCCACCGGTCTTGAGGATGACGACCTGGTCGCCGAGCAGGAACGCCTCGTCGATGTCGTGGGTGACGAACACGATGGTCTTGTCGAGCTCGCGCTGCAGCCGCAGCAGCTCCTGCTGCAGCTCGTCGCGCACGATCGGGTCAACCGCACCGAAGGGCTCGTCCATCAGCAGGATGTTGGGATCCGTGACCAGACCACGGGCCACGCCCACACGCTGCTGCTGACCGCCCGACAGCTGGCTGGGATAGCGATCGGCCTGCGACTCGTCGAGTCCGACCGTGGGCAGGGTCGCGATCGATCGCTCGCGGGCCTCGTCCTTGCTCACCCCGTTGAGCCGCAGCACCGTGCCGATGTTGTCGATCACCGTGCGGTGCGGCAGTAGTCCCGCGTGCTGCATGACGTAGCCGATGCTGCGCCGCAGCTCGACCCTGTCCTTCGTGGCGATGTCGACGTCGTCGATGAGCACCTGGCCGCGGGTCGGATCGACCATGCGGTTGACCATGCGCAGCAGGGTGGTCTTGCCACAGCCGGAGGATCCGACGAAGACCGTGGTGCTGCGGGAGGGAAGCACGAGCGAGAAGTCGCCCACCGCCTCCGTGCCGTCCGGGAACGTCTTCGCGATGGAGCGGTACTCGATCATGCGGTCCTCTTTGGAGGTAGGCAGTCAATTCGGGTTCGCCCAGGAAAGGCTCCAAACAGTCTGACGTCAACCGGCAGGATCGGCAACGCAACGGTCCGGCGAGCCAACTGTCGAGACCATTTTGGTGGGCCGGTACGGCGTGCGTTACAGTTACGTTCGCGGTTCGCCGCAGCACACGAGGCCTCGTGGCGCAGTTGGTTAGCGCGCCGCCCTGTCACGGCGGAGGTCGCGGGTTCGAGTCCCGTCGAGGTCGCCAGTGTGAAGCCCACATGCTCCCTGAGCATGTGGGCTTTTGCTGTCCAGAGGGCATGCTCGTGACATGGAGCCCACACCACTGCAGACACTGCCCGAGGACTGGGACCGCGCGCTGTGCGTCGTCGCCCATCCCGATGACCTCGAGTTCGGCGCTGCCGCCGCCGTCGCCCGGTGGACCGACCAGGGCAAGACGGTCGGCTACGCCATGGTCACCAGCGGCGAGGCCGGCATCGATGGCATGCACCCCGACGAGTGCGGCCCGCTGCGCGAGCGCGAGGAGATCGCGTCCGCCCACGAGGTGGGCGTCGAGCACGTCGAGTTCCTCGGGCAGCCCGACGGCGTCCTCGAGTACGGCACGACGCTGCGCGCCGTGATCGCGCACGCCGTGCGCCGCTTCCGTCCCGATGTCGTGATCACCGGCAACTTTCGCGACACGTGGGGTGGCAAGAACCTCAACCAGGCCGATCACATCGCCGTCGGCAGAGCCGTCCTCGACGCCGTGCGGGACGCCGGGAACCGCTGGGTGTTCGCCGATCAGCTCACCGACGGTCTGGAGCCGTGGGGTGGAGTGGGCGCGGTCTTCGCCTTCGGGTCCCCCGGGTCCGAGCACGGCGTGGACGTCACCGACACCTTCGACCGCGGCGTCGCCTCGCTCGAGGCGCACGCCGCCTACATCGCAGGACTGGGCTGGGACGACTTCGACCCGCGCGAGTTCCTCGAGGGTGGCTCCCGCGCGACGGGTCAGCGGCTCGGCATCACCCACGGCGCAGCGTTCGAGCTGTTCGACATGGGTTGGGGCAGCTGAGATCCCGATGGCGATTCGATACCGCGGCGCAGCGTCCGGTAAAGTCTCCCCGCGTACGGCCAGGTAGCTCAGTTGGTACGAGCGACCGCCTGAAAAGCGGTAGGTCGCCGGTTCGATCCCGGCCCTGGCCACCAAGCAAGACCGCTGCTCGTCCCGCCTCAGACGATGTGGCGCTCCGGTCGCCCGTCGCTCATCTGGAAACGGGCCGCCGTCAAGGTGGCGACGTCGACCACGGGCGACTCACCCATCACGAGATCACGTACGACCTCGCCGACGGCCGGGCCCATCAGGAAGCCGTGGCCGGAGAAGCCAGTGGCGTAGACGAAGCCGTCGACCTCGCTCGCGCGGCCGATCAGCGCGTTGTGATCGGGCGTCACCTCATAGAGGCCGGCCCAGCCGATGCGCAGGCCGAGATCGTCTACTCCCACCAACCGCTGCTGCATCATCGCGGCCAGGTGCTCCAGCCAGTCCGGGTCTCGCGCGGAGTCGACGCCCCAGGCGTCGTCGATGTCCGGCACGCCCATCAACAGCCCGGGGCCTTCGCGATGGAAGTACAGGGACGTGGCGAAATCGACCGTGAACGGAGTCGCGGGATCGAGGTCGGGAATCGCAGACGTGAGTGCCACGTGCCGGCGCAGCGCGTCGACCGGCAGGTCGACACCGACCCAGTCCCCGATCCGGCGCGACCAGGCGCCGGCGCAGCAGACGACCGAGCGCGTGCTGATCGAGCCGTCCTTCGTGCGAACCGCCGCGACCTCCCCACCCTCGACGTCGATACCAGTGACCTCGCAGCCGGTGACGATGCGGACCCCGAGTCGACGCGCTGATCGGGCGTAGCCGAGCACCACGGACTCCGGCGAGCAGTGCCCGTCATCTGGCGACCACATCGCCCCCGCCAGTCCGTCCGGGTTCACCAGGGGCGACAGCTCGCAGGCTTCGGCGACGTCGATCATCCGGCTGTCGATGCCGAACGAGCGCTGCAGCTGCGACGCTGCACCGAAGTCGGCCAGCTGGTCAGCGTCGCGCAGCAGGAACAGGTATCCGGACTGTCGCAGGTCGATGTCCTGGTCGTGCTCGTCGCCGAATCGGCCGAACGCGGCGAGGCTGCGCTGGGCCAGGTCGATGTTGACCTCGTCGGAGAACGCCGTGCGCACCCCACCGGCCGCCTTGGACGTCGATCCACCCCCCAGGGCGCCCTGCTCGAGCACCACGACGTCGCTGACCCCGGCGACGGCCAATTGATACGCGGCGCTCAGCCCGATGACGCCACCGCCGATGATCACGACGTCAGCAGACGTCGGCAGGTGTCCAGTCACCCGAGCCTCCTCGCACGTGTCGGGGACATCCTAGGGTGGCGTCATGGATCTGGGCCTGCACGACCGCACGTACATCCTGACTGGCGCCACCGGCGGTCTCGGGTTCGCCACGGCCGAGGCGCTCGTGGCGGACGGGGCGCACGTCGTCGTGTCGTCGCGCACCCCCGCTGCGGTCGATGCTGCCGTTGCGGCGCTCGGTGCCAACGCAGCGGGCGTGGTGGCCGACAACGCAGATCCGTCCACGCCCGACCGACTCGTGGCTGTCGCCCGCGAGCGGTTCGGCGGTCTTGACGGAGCCCTGATCAGCGTGGGCGGGCCGCCCGCCGGTTCGGTGCTCGACTCCACCGACGAGCAGTGGACCGAGGCGTTCTCGTCGGTGTTCCTCGGTGCCGTGCGTCTGGCGCGCACCGTGGCCACAGGGCTCGGCGCCGGCGGATCGATCGCATTC
>JBBSKV010000123.1:0-5601 GCA_038255955.1 Propionibacteriales bacterium | reverse complement strand
GGGAGCGACCGAGTAGCGACCCGAGATCCGCACCGCCTCCTCGCTGAACCAGCGGAAGAACTCCGAGCCGTAGGCGATCTCGGCCTTGGACTCGCTCAACGGCTTGCCCATCTCGAGCGTCATCAGCAGGGCGAGGTCATCGGCGTTCTCGGTGATCAGCTCGAAGGCCGATCGCAGGATCTCGCCACGATCGCGCGGGGCCGTCGCGGCCCAGTCGGCCTGGGCAGCCACGGCAGCGTCGAGGGCTGCTGTGCCGTCGGCCACGGAGGCGTCGGCGATCTCGACCAGCGTCACCCCGGTCGACGGATCGGTGACGGCGAGGGTCTTGCCTCCCTCGGCGTCGCGCCACTGGCCGCCGATGTACAGCTGCGGGTGGACCGCGTCGATGACGCGTTGCTCATCGGCCGAAGACGTCTGCGAAGTACTCATGGCGTCACTGTAGAACGATCACAATCGGCGTCATGATGGGGGTTCTCGGCCCTCTGCTTCGATGAGGAGATCGTGCGCCGGTGCACCGTCCCTCGACGGGATCGACGAGGGGAACAGGGTTGTCCACTTCGCGCCAGAAGCTCGCCGTGGCGCTCGCTGCCGCAGCGGCTGTGGGCGTGCTGGCCGTGGCCGCGCTGCGCGACGTGCCCACCACGGCACGCACCATCGCCGACGACCCGCTCGGCACCGTGACGGCCACCTCGGTCCCACCGCTTGCCGTCGTCGACCTGACCACGCCGGAGCAGGCCGCGATCGGCGTCTCCTCGCGACTGTTCGCCACGGCCGACATCGCGGTGCTGACCGACTCCACACGAGCGTCGAAGACCGCCGCCATCGCCACGGCGACCCGGCTCAAGGTGCCGATCCTGCTCGACGACCCCGCCGCGCCGGCCGAGCTGACCCGCCTGCGCGCCTCGCGGGTGCTCACCTTCGGCATCGTCTCGAACGTGGTGGGCGCCGTCCCGGCCGAGACCGACCCCGTGGCGCTCACGGCGCAGGTCGACGACCTGGCGGCCACGCCACCCACGGCGAACGCCCCGCGTCCCGTGGACGCCGTCGTCCTGATGGAATCGGCCACGACGTTCGACGTCGCAGCGGCTTCGGCCACCATCGCCGGCGCCGACGTCCTCGAGAGCAGGCAGGGTGACCTGCGCAAGGACGCCAAGACCGCCGCCGCTGTGGCCGGGCGACCAGACTCCTCGGTCGTCGCGCTCGGCGATCCCTTCACCGAGACCTTGGCGTACTCGCTGGCCGTCGTGCGCAACGACGCGACCCAGATCGGCGGCGGCTATCTCGCACTGCCCGATCGTCGGTTCGTCGGCCTGCGCGGCAGGATCGGTGACCCGTCCTCCGGCATGTTGGGCCAACAGGTCCTCGAGGCGTCGATCGCGATCATCAAGCAGGCCGCGAAGAGGTTCGAGGCCAACGACTCGCGGCCGATCGTGCCGATGCTGCAGATCCTGGCGGACAGCGAGGACCTCACGCGGTCCGTCGACGCCGCCGAGAAGGCCGGCGTCCACGTGCTGCTCGAGCTGCAGCCGGGCAGCTCCAGCTCCACCTTCCTGACCCAGGCCAGACCGCTTGCGAACCTGCTGAAGCGCAAGCACGTCGGCCTGGCGCTGCAACCTGGTGCGACCGGGCGGACCACCGCGGTCCAGATCAATCAGGTCTCGACCTGGCTGGCTGACCTCACGGCCGCCGAGGCCCTGCCGCAGAAGCTGTTCGTGGTGCACGAGAAGAACCCGACTGCGGTGACGGATCGCAGCGACATCGACACCTCCCGGCCCGAGCTGGCGGTCGTGCTCGATGTCGACGTCGCCGGAGATCGCCAGACCAAGCTGTCGGCCTGGCGGGCAGCGCGTCGTGGAGCGCCGGCGGGCGTGTTCTACGGCTGGCTGCAGGACAAGACGCGCGACAAGCCGATGTTCACGGTGAACCAGACCTACCGGCGGATCTCGCCCTATCCGTCGGTGGTCACGTACCAGTAACGGTCAGAAGAAGTCGCCGGCCGCTGCTGCGGGCGGAGTGGAGTCGTCGTGCGCCATCGGGGTGAACCGCGAGTAGTGCCCTTGGAAGCTGACGGCCACCTTGGTGGTGGGTCCGGAGCGGTTCTTGGCCACGATGATGTCGGCCTCGCCGAGCCGTTCGCGCGCCTCGCCCCCGCCGGCCTCGTCGCCCTCGCGCTGACCACGGTGCAGCAGCAGCACGACGTCGGCGTCCTGCTCGATGGAGCCGGACTCGCGCAGGTCCGAGATCATCGGTGTCTTGTCGGTGCGCTGCTCGGAGCCACGGTTCAGCTGGCTGATCGCGATGATGGGAACGTTCAGCTCCTTGGCGAGCAGCTTGATCTGGCGCGAGAACTCCGAGACCTCGACCTGACGGTTCTCGACCTTCTTGCCCGACGTCATCAGCTGCAGGTAGTCGATCACCAAGATGCCGAGGCCGTGCTCCTTCTTGATCCGCCGTGCCTTGGACCGGATCTCAGGCATCGTCATGTTGGGGCTGTCGTCGATGACGATGGGGGCCCCGTTGACCTTGGTGGCCACGTTGCCGATCTTGCGCCAGTCGCTGTCGGACATCTGCCCGCCGCGCATGGCGCTGACGTTGACCTTGCCCTCGGCCGACAGCAGTCGCGTGGTGATCTCGGAGGCCGTCATCTCCAGGGAGAAGATGGCCGAGGGAATCTTGTGCCGGATCGAGGCGGCACGGCAGAAGTCGAGACCGAGGGTGGACTTGCCGATGCCGGGTCGGGCGGCGACGACGATCATCTGTCCGCCGCGGAAGCCCGTGGTCACGCGGTCGAGGTCGGGGAATCCGGACGGCACGCCGTGGATCTCACCGGAGCGCTTGCTGAGCTCCTCGATCTCGTCGATCGTGGTGGGAATCAGCGACGAGATGAGCGAGTAGTCGTCAGCGTTGCGGGATCCGTCGACATCGAGCACCTCGGCCTGGGCGCGGTCGACGATGTCGGCGAGATCGCCCTGACCGGCCTGGCCGAGCTGGGCGATGCGCTGGCCGACCTCGACCAGGCGGCGCAGGACGGCCTTCTCGCGGACGATCTGGGCGTAGTAGTCGACGTTGGCGGCGATGCTGACACCCGAGACGAGGGTGTGCAGATAGGGCGCTCCGCCGGCGCGGGCGACCTCACCGCGGCGCTGCAGCTCGGCGGCCACCGTGATGGCGTCGGCCGGTTCTCCGCGGGACGCGAGGCCCGTGATCGTGTCGAAGATCAGCTCGTGCGAGGGGCGGTAGAAGTCGCGGCCCTGAATGGTGTCGGCGGCCGGATCGATGGCGTTCTTGGAGACCATCATCGCGCCGAGGACGCTCTGCTCGGCGGCGACGTCCTGGGGTGGCGCGTAGGGGTTGGCGGCTCCGTCACCGGTGTCGGGTTCGTACAGGTCCGCCACGCTCATCGAGCTGCTACCTCCCTGGTTGGTCTGCTGTCACGCTACGCGCTCCTACCGACAGATCCGCGCATGCTCGACCGGGGGAACTCCCTGACCCTAGGTCCCACATGGACGATCGTGAAGTCCGCGACGCACAGGCCGTGTGGGGAACTGGGCGCGAGCGGTGGAAAACGCCGTGGAGGTTGTGCACGAGCCGTGGACAAACCTGTGGACGAGGTGGGGGTCACCCCACAGTCCACCTCACTGACCTGCATGAACACGGAACTTCGGCTGTGGACAAAAGAAACTTCGCGCGCATCCGGTCAGTTGTCGGCGGCGGACCGGAAGCCGACCGCGGTCCAGTCCGGGACCCGGAACTGGGCCGGGCCGTAGTTGGCGACGGAGCGGTTCGCCAGCCCGACCTGGGGCACGACCCCGAGCGGCACCAGAGGGACATCGCGGAACAGGCGCTTGTCCAGCACCTTGACCACTCGGAACCGCTCGTCCTCCTCGAGTGCCGAGATGCCCTTGTTCCAGGCCTTGGCGAGCTCGTCATCTTCCACACCGGTGAAGTTCTGGCCCGAGTCGATCGGGTAGAACTGCCGTTTGGCATCGACCACGGGGAAGGCACCGCCGCGGTGGGTGAAGGTGGCCAGGTCGAAGTCGAGCGGGATGATCCGGTTGGTGAAGAACTCCTCGTCCGGGACGGTCTTCACCGCGACCTCGATGCCGATCTTGCCCAGCTGGTCGGCGATCATCGTGGCGCGGGCGCGGCCGGCGGTCGCCGACTTCGGAACCGGCATCGCCAGAGTCAGGGGCTTGCCCTTGCGCGTGCGAGCCGTGCCCGCGTCCGCGGCCTTCCACCCCGCGTCGTCGAGCAGTCGGCCCGCCTCGGCGGCATCCGGTGCGACGAGATCGGACTGATCGGTGTACCCGCGCTGGCCGGGCAGCAGGATGTAGCTGCCGAGCACCTGGGCCGGCGACCCGATCGGCCGGGTCAGTGCATCAGCCAGCGCGCGCCGGTCGAGCGCGAGCGCCACGGCGCGACGGACCCGGACGTCCTGCAGCGGCCCGGTGGCGCCGTTCATGGTCAGCTGGGTCCACTCGGTGCCCGTCGCCCGCTGCAGGACGATCTCGTCGCCGAGGTCGGCCTTCTCCAGGCCGGTCAGCCGGTTCGGGGGCACGGTGACGGCATCAAGGTCGCCCGCCTGCAGGGCCTCGAGCTGGAGCTTGGGCGTCGCGGCCTGCCAGATGATGCGCTTGAGCCGCGGCGTGGCGCCCCACCACCGCGGGTTGCGCTCCTGCACGATCCGGCCGGTGTCGCGATCGATCGAGGCCACCCGGAACGGACCGTTGGACGGGATCGCCCGCTCGGTGAAGTCATCGTTGAACACCTTGGCCGACGACGACACGTTGGCCGGGACGGCTGGATAGACGTATCGCGGCCAGTCGGCGGTGGGGTCGTCGAAGGTGACGGTGTACGAGAACTTGCCGTCGGCCGTGACCTTGTCGATGTCGTCGTAGCCCTGGGTGCTGAGCACCTCGAAGGCGGGGTCGGAGCCGTTCTGCGCCTTCCAGAAGGCGACCATGTCGCGGGCCATGATGGACGTGCCGCCCTGCCAGACCGCGTCTGGGTTCAGGTCGACCCGGATCGTCAGCGGCTTCTCGTCGACGATCTCGACCGCGCTCGCGTAGTCGGGATCGACCTCCCACCCGCCGTCCGCGGTGATGCGGACCGCCGAGCCGACTGTGGGCTCCAGCAGCCGGTCGGTCTCTGACTCACCGTTGGACGCGTGCTGCGGATTGAAGTTCTTCGGCAGGGCGGCAGTAGCAAGACGCAGAGTTCTGCCGGCGGCGACCTGGTCACGATCGACAGGCTTCCACCCCACCGGCGTCAGCTCTGAGCTGGTGGCCTCGTCCTTCGGCGCGGCGCTCGGCCCGTCGTCGCCACCTGGCAGCACGCTGCACCCGGCCAGCAGCAGGCTGCCGGTCAGGAGGAGTGCGAGGAGGTGGCGGGAGAAGCGCACAGACGAAAAAGGACGACGGACCGGCACCCGCGAAGAAGAAGGCGAGCACCGGTCCGTCATGGGTCCTACTTGGCGGCGACCACGTTGAGCTTGACCTTCGCGCTGACCTCAGGGTGCAGGCGAACGGAGACCTCGAACGGGCCGACCGTCTTGATCGGGTTGCCGATCTCGATGCGGCGCTTGTCGACGCTGCCACCCTG
>JBBSKV010000122.1:0-5633 GCA_038255955.1 Propionibacteriales bacterium | reverse complement strand
CTCGACATTGGCCGCGTAGCCGCCCTCGGACCGGACGAACGTGTCCTCACCGGTCTCGGAGACGGCGAGGAACTCCTCGCTGGCCGAGCCACCCATGGCGCCCGAGTCGGCTGCCACGATGACGTACTCGAAGCCGAGGCGGTCGAAGATGCGGACGTAGGCCTCGCGATGGGCCTGGTACGACGCCTCGAGGCCCGCGTCGTCGATGTCGAAGGAGTACGAGTCCTTCATGATGAACTCGCGTCCACGCAGGATGCCAGCGCGGGGCCGTGCCTCGTCGCGGTACTTGGTCTGGATCTGGAACAGGCTCAGCGGCAGGTCCTTGTACGAGGAGTACAGGTCCTTGACCAGCAGGGTGAACATCTCCTCGTGGGTCGGCCCGAGCAGCATGTCGTTGCCGCGTCGGTCCTGCAGCCGGAAGATGTTGGCCCCGTACTCGGTCCAGCGGTTGCTGGCCTCATAGGGCTCGCGGGGCAGCAGGGCCGGGAACCTGACCTCCTGCGCACCCATGGCCTCCATCTCCTCGCGGACGATGGCTTCGACCTTGGCCAGCACCCGCAGCCCCAGCGGGAGCCATGAGTAGATGCCGGGCGCGACGCGACGGATGTAGCCGGCGCGGACCAACAGCTTGTGACTGGGCACCTCGGCATCGGCCGGGTCGTCGCGCAACGTACGAAGGAACATCCGGGACATGCGCATGGGCCGACCCTATCGGCGCTCCCCCGGGTCAACAGCCACGGGCAGCGCGCAACGCGCTGCGCACCAACGGCACCTGCAACGGAAGCCGCGCGACCAGCGCACCCACGTGCCACCACGGTCTGCGCTGCCGCACGGCGTCGACCGTCATCTGCACGTTGGCCGGCCAGACCGCGACGAGCAGCGCGGCGGCGGACGCTCCCCCGATCCGACGCGTGGCCGGGTGCACGAGAAGTCCGGCCGCGGCAATCTCGACGACGCCCGACACCAGCACCAGCTCGTGCTTGTACGGCAGCGCCTTCGGCACCATCGAGCGGAACAGCCCCGGACGGACGACGTGCAGCACGCCGGCAGCGGCCAGCAACGCGGTCAACCCGATGCGCTGGCGCTGGTGCGACCACCTGACCTCGCTCACAGCAGCACCGACGCGAAGGTCGCGGTCTGCTCGAACCCGACGCGTTCGTAGGCGCGCCGGGCGGGCAGGTTGTGATCGTTGACGAACAGCGTGACCACCGGGGCGATGCTGCGGCGCGCCTCCTGCACCACCGCAGCCAGAGCGCCGGCGGCGATGCCCTGCCCCCGCAGGTCGGGCCGCACGTACACGCCCTGCAGCTGGCACGCCTCGGGCGAGACGGCGCCGACCTCGGCCTTGAACAGGACCGAGCCGTCCTCGATGATCCCGAACGACCAGCCCTGCGCGACCAGCTGGGCGACCCGGGCCCGGTACCCGCCACCACCAGCCTCGGGGTCCACACCCACCTCCTCGGTGAACATGGCCACGCTGGCCGGATAGAGCGTGTCGACCTCGTCGATCAGGATGCGTCGCACGCGGGGGTCCGGCTCGATCGGGCTGTCGGTCGACATCGTGAGGAACGGCTGGTTCAGGCGGGGAGAGCGCGCCGGCCCCCAGGACGGTGCCAACCGCTCCCACAGGGCCAGCACCGGCTCCTGCAGGCCCACGATGGACGACGGTCGCATCCGGTCGACGACCAACCGGTCGGCAAATGCCCCGACCGCCCGCTCGGTGGCCTCGACCGGCACGATGTTGGCACCGGCGTGACAGGCCGAGACCAGCGTGCCGTCCTCGAAGTACCCCAGCACCTGACCTCCGAGCCACCGTTGATTCAGCCGGGTGGCATCGACGCGGGAGCGGACGAACAGGTTGATCAGCGGATCGCGGCGGATCAGGGCCAGCAGATCGGACAGATCTTCGGGCCCGAGTGGTCGGACAGCCGATGACGTCTGCAGCATCTGGTCACACCTCTCACCCTGACTCGGCCGCGATGGGTGCGCTCAGCCTACGACGCCGTGGTTCAGCTGATGCTGACGGATGCGGCGCCGCCCTCGACCGGTTCCATCGTCTCGGCGATGCGCATGGCCTCCTCGATCAGGGTCTCGACGATGTCCTTCTCCGGGACCGTCTTGATGACCTCGCCCTTGACGAAGATCTGACCCTTGCCATTGCCCGACGCGACACCGAGGTCGGCCTCGCGAGCTTCACCGGGCCCGTTGACGACGCACCCCATGACCGCGACCCGCAGCGGGACCTCGAGACCTTCGAGTCCGGCGGTGACCTGCTCGGCGAGCGTGTAGACGTCGACCTGGGCGCGTCCGCACGACGGGCACGACACGATCTCGAGCTTGCGCGGTCGAAGATTCAGCGACTGCAGGATCTGGATGCCGACCTTGACCTCCTCGACCGGCGGAGCCGACAGCGAGACCCGGATCGTGTCACCGATGCCCTGGCTGAGCAGGGCGCCGAATGCGGTGGCGCTCTTGATGGTGCCCTGGAACGCGGGGCCCGCCTCGGTGACTCCGAGGTGCAGGGGCCAGTCGCCGCGCTCGGACAGCATCTCGTAGGCCTGCACCATGATGACGGGGTCGTTGTGCTTGACCGAGATCTTGAAGTCGTGGAAGTCGTGCTCCTCGAACAGCGACGCCTCCCAGACGGCGGACTCGACCAGCGCCTCGGGCGTGGCCTTGCCGTACTTCTCCAGCAGGCGCTTGTCCAGCGAGCCGGCGTTGACGCCGATGCGGATGCTGGTGCCGGCGTCCTTGGCGGCCTTGGCGATGGCGCCGATCTGGTCGTCGAACTTGCGGATGTTGCCGGGGTTGACCCGGACCGCTGCGCACCCGGCATCGATGGCCGCGAACACGTACTTGGGCTGGAAGTGGATGTCGGCGATGACCGGGATGTTGGAGTGCTGGGCGATCGCGGCCAGGGCGTTGGCGTCGTCGGTGCTCGGGCAGGCCACCCGCACGATGTCGCAACCGGCCGCGGTGAGCTCGGCGATCTGCTGCAAGGTGGCGTCGACGTCGGACGTCAGCGTCGTGGTCATGGACTGCACCGAGACGGGGGCGTCGCCGCCGACGTCGATCGAGCCGACCTTGATCTTGCGCGTCGGGCGTCGTGGCGCGAGAACGGGCGGCGGAGCTTCGGGCATGCCCAGGGAGACGGGGGTGCTCATGACAGCCTCACCGGATTGACGATGTCTACGTACAGCAGGATCACACTCATCAGGATAAGGACCATGCCCACGCCGTAGGCCACGGGCAGTGCCTTGGCGACGTCGACGAAGCCGGGATCGGGGCGTCCACGCAGCTTGGCCCACCCGCGACGCAGCGCTTCCCACAGCGCCCCGGCGATGTGTCCACCGTCGAAGGGCAGCAGTGGAATCAGGTTGAACATGGCGAGGAACAGGTTGAGGCCGGCCAGCAGGGCGAGCACCCGTGAGCCGCGCTCGGCCCACGTGGGGTCGTCGTACGTGACCAGCTCGCCGGAGATCCGACTGGCACCGACGACTCCGATGGGACCGTCGGGGTCCCGCTCGGCCCCGAACGCCGACTTGGTCACGTCGATCATGCGCGCCGGCAGCTTGACGATGGCTTCAGCCGTGTCCTTCCCGTAGCTGCCGACCGTGGAGACGACATCCAGCGGCGTGCCGCGCTGGTTCGCGGTCTCGGGTCGCACGCCCAGGAAGCCCACCTCGACGGTCTTGCTCGGATCATCCAGATCGGCGCGGGCGATGACCGTCGGGCGGATGGTGACCTGCTCGGTGCTCCCCGCCCGCTGGTAGGTGAGCTCGGCGGTGTCGCTGCCGTTGGCGCGGATCACGCGGGTGAGGTCGTCCCACGACCCCACCTGCTGACCGCCGAAGGAGGTGATGACGTCGCCCGGCTGCAGGCCCGCGATGCTGGCGGGCGTCTCGGGATCGGCTGCGGTGCAGGCGCGGCCCTGCTCGGCGTCGCTGATGGCGCAGTCCGAGACCGCCTGGACCGTCAGCGTGGGTTGCAGGGCGCCGAAGCCCATGATGACGATGCCGAACAGCACGAACGCGATGACGACGTTCATCATGGGGCCGCCGGCCATCACGATGACCTTCTTCCACCACGGCAGCCGGTAGAACAGCCGCGGCAGGTCCTCGTCGGTGATGGTGTCGTACTCGGCGTTGCGCGCGTCGGTGGCCAGCTGGGTGAACAGCCCGGTGTTGGTGTCGCGCACCTCGTGGGGATCTTCGTCCTTGGCCGGCGGCAGCATGCCGACGAGCTTGACGTAGCCGCCGAGCGGGATCGCCTTGACGCCGTACTCGGTCTCTCCCCGTCTGGTCGACCAGACGGTCCTGCCGAATCCGACGAAGAACTGGGTGACCTTGACGCCGAACTTCTTGGCGGGGTACATGTGCCCGAGCTCGTGCAAGCCGATCGAGACAGCGATGCCGACCACGAAGAACAGCACGCCCAAGGCGTAGATGAGTGCGTTGTTCATCGGCGGTCTCCCACGAGTTCAGTTGCGCGCTCGCGCGCCCAGCGGTCGGCACCCAGCACGCTGTCGAGCGTGACCGAGTCGGTGAACCACACCGGGTCGGCGAGGTGCTCGTCCAGAACTGCGGCCACGGTGTCAACGATGCCGAGGAAGCCCAAATGGCCGTCCACGAAGGCTTCGACGCAGACCTCGTTGGCGGCGTTGAAGACGGCCGGACCGGTGCGGCCGTACTCGCCGGCGCGCCGAGCGACGGAGACGGCGGGGAACGCCACCTCGTCGAGCGGGAAGAACTCCCACGTCGCGGGGCTGGACCAGTCGCAACCGGCCGCGACGTCCGCGATCCGGTCGGGCCAGGACAGACCCAGCGCGATGGGCAGCTTCATGTCCGGCGGAGAGGCCTGCAGCATGGTGGCGCCGTCGGTGAACTCCACCATCGAGTGCACGATCGACGGCGGATGCACCACGACGTCGATGCGGTCGAAGCCGATGCCGAACAGCAGATGGGCCTCGATGACCTCGAGCCCCTTGTTGACCAAGGTGGCGGAGTTGATCGTGATGACCGGACCCATGTCCCAGGTGGGGTGGGCGGCGGCCTGCTCGGGCGTGACGTCGCCCAGCTGCTCGCGGGTGCGACCCCGGAACGGCCCACCGCTGGCGGTCACGACGAGTCGGCGGATGTCTTCGGGTCGCTCACCGCGCATGGCCTGCGCGAGCGCGGAGTGCTCCGAATCGACGGGGACCAGCTGGCCGGGCTTGGCCGCGCCCGTGACCAGCTCACCACCGATGATCAGCGACTCCTTGTTGGCCAGGGCCAAGGTGGTGCCGGCTTCGAGCGCAGCGAGCGTCGGCAACAGCCCGACCGCTCCAGTCATGCCGTTGAGCACCACGTCGCAGGGGGTGCGGGCGACCTCGACCGCCGCATCGCGACCGGCCACGATCCGCGGGATCCGGTGCTCGCCCTGGGCGTAGCCTCGTCGCTGCGCCTCGGCGTAGAGGGCCAGCTGGACATCCTGCGCGGCCGGGGCGTGCGCCACGCCGACCAGCGGAACGTCGAAGGCAATGGCCTGCTCGGCCAGCAGTCGGGGGTTGTTGCCGCCTGCGGCCAGGGCGGCAACCTCGAAGCGGTCCGGGTTCGCGGCAATGACCTCGAGGGCCTGGGTACCGATCGATCCGG
>JBBSKV010000121.1:0-5650 GCA_038255955.1 Propionibacteriales bacterium | reverse complement strand
GTTCGTCGGCCTCCGCCGATTCTGGATCGGCGTTCGCCTCAGGCTGGGTGTCCGATGCTGTCGCCGTGGAGTCAGCCTCTTACTCGAGGGCGTCGCTCTCGACGGGCTCGGACTCGTCCGGGACGTCGGTGACCACTTCGGCCGGTGCGTCGTCGGGATCCTTGGTCGCGGGGATCTCCGGCTGGTCGTCGGACTCCTCGGGCACGGACTCGGTCTCCGGATCGTCGGTGTCACCCGGCTCGGAGCCGTCGGTGGCAACTGGTCCGACGTTGGCCCAGGCGGCCTTCTCCTTGTCGCTGGCGTCGCGGTCGTCGGTCTCCGCTTCCTCCGGGTCGGCGGTCGCCTCCGGGACGTTGGTGACCTCCACGGCCGGTGCGTTTTCGGACTTCGAGTCGTCTGAGTCGTCTGAGTCGGCGGCATCGGTCGCGACGGGTCCGACGTTGGACCAGGCGGCCTCTTCCTTGTCGCTGGCGTCGCGGTCGTCGGCCGGCTCCTCGGCGTTGTCCGCCTCGGGCTCCGTGTCGGTGGTCGCTTCGGGCTCGGGCTCAGTGGTCGCTTCGGGCTCTGCGCTCTTGGTCGCCTCCGGCTCTGTGTCTCTGGTCGCCTCCGGCTCCGTGCTTCTGGTCGCCTCCGGCTCCGTGCTCTGCGGGTCAGCAGCGCCCTTCGCGTCCACCTCGACGTTGTGCTCGGCAGCGGCCTCGGCGTCGTCAGGCGTGTCGCCCGGGGTCGCCTCGCCCTCGATGTGGGCCTCGGCGGCTTCGCCGACGTCATCGGTCTCGGTCAGGGAGTCCGGGTTGGCCTCGTCCGCGGCGTCCGGCTCGGCTTCGGTGGCCTTGTCGGTCACGGCGGCGGCGGTCGCTGCCTCAGCCTCCTCGACGATGTCAGAGGAGTCCGCCGGCATCGCGGGAACGTCCTTGCGCTTGATCGAGGCCAACAGCATCTGGGCCACGTCGAGCACCTCGACCTCCTCGCGCGCTTCACCCTCGCTCTGCTTGAGGGTCAGGCCGTCGGACAGCATGACCCGGCAGAACGGGCAGCCGACCGCGATCTGGTCAGCACCGGTCGCGATCGCCTCTTCGGTGCGGTTGACGTTGATGCGCGAACCGAGGTTCTCCTCCATCCACATGCGGGCGCCGCCGGCGCCGCAGCAGAACGACGTCTCGGAGTTGCGCGGCATCTCGGTGAACTCGGCACCGGGGATGACCTGCAACAGCTCGCGCGGGGGCTCGTAGACCTGGTTGTGACGGCCCAGGAAGCACGGGTCGTGGTACGTGATCTTCTTGCTCGCCGCGCCCTCGGCCGGAGCGACCGGCTTCAGCTTGCCCTCGCGGACCAACCGGTTCAGCAGCTGCGTGTGGTGCACGACCTCGAGCTCGACGCCGAACTCGGCGTACTCGTTCTTCAGCGTGTTGAAGCAGTGCGCGCAGGTGGAGACGACCTTCTTGGCCTTGGTCTCCTTGAACACCTCGGCGTTCTCCATGGCCAGCTGCATGAAGACGATCTCGTTGCCAGCACGACGGGCCGGGTCGCCGGTGCAGGTCTCGCCATCACCCAGCACCGCGAACGAGACGCCGGCCGTGTCCAGCAGCTCGGCCACGGCCTGTGTGGTCTTCTTGGCGCGGTCCTCGAAGGCGCCCGCGCAACCGACCCAGAACAGCCAGTCGACCTCGTCGAGCGACTCGACGTCGACGCCGACCTGCTTGACCTCGAAGTCCAGGCCCTTGGCCCAGTCCATGCGGGTCTTGGGGTCCATGCCCCACGGGTTCCCCTTGCGCTCGAGGCCCTTGAAGATGTTGTTCAGCTCGGACGGGAAGTTCGACTCGACCAGCACCTGGAAGCGGCGCATGTCATCGATGTGGTCGACGTGCTCGATGTCGACGGGGCACTGCTGCACGCAGGCGCCACAGTTGGTGCACGACCACAGGACGTCGGGGTCGATGACGCCGTACGCGGCCTCGTCACCGATCAGCGGGCGCTCGATCTCCTTGACCTGCTCCTCGGTCCGCTGGTCCTCGGGGATCTCCAGCAGCGCGGCCTTCTCGTACGCGTGATCGCGCAGACCCATCACCAACAGCTTGGGCGAAAGCGGCTTCTCGGTGTTCCACGCGGGGCACTGGCTCTGGCAGCGGCCGCACTCGGTGCAGGTGGAGAAGTCCAGGATGCCCTTCCAGGTGAAGTCCTCGACCTTGCCGACGCCGAGCTTCTCGAAGTCCTCTTCCTCCAGGTCCTCCATCGACTCCAGGTCCAGCGGCTTGCTGTTGATGTGGAGCGGGAGGAGTCCGCCAAGAGCGGTGCCCCCGTCGCTGCGGCGCTTGAACCAGATGTTCGGCCACGCGATGAAGCGGTGCCAGGCGATGCCCATCGTCAGGTTGCGGGCGATGACCGCCAGCCACACCATCGCGAGTACGATCTTGAACATCGCGACGAAGTAGATGATGTTCTTCAGGCCCTCCTCGCCGGCCGAGCCGTACAGGAGGTCGCCGAGGTAGGAGGCGATCGGGAAGTGGCCGCGACCGCCGTTCTCGCCGCCCTGCGCCTCGATGAGGCGGTACTCGGCGCCGCGGACGAACAGGATCGCCGCACCCTCGAGCATCGCCATGGCCTCGACGAAGTAGGCCTGCCAGAAGGTGGAGCCGAAGAAGCGGCTGTCGCGGCCGAGGCGGCGCGGGTGGTTTCGCTGACGCACCGCGATCAGGTAGACGATGCCGATCGTGCTCAGCAGGCCGAGACCCTCGGCCGCCCACTCGTAGGGGTAGAAGTGACCGATCAGCGGCCAGACGAACTCGGCGTCGAAGATCTGGAAGTACGCCTGCAGCACGGCGGTGCTCAGCATGATGAACGCCAGGTACACGAACCAGTGCATGACGCCGACCCAACGACGCTGGAACATCCGGGTGTGCCCGAAGGTCTCGATCAGCATGTTGACGGTGCGTCGGCCGGGGTTGTCGCGGCGACCCACGATGGGCTGACCCATCCGCATGACCTTGACCATGTTGCGAACCGCCACGACGAGCAGCGGCAGCGCCACGATGGTGACGAGGAGGGAAAGGACGATCGCGACGACCTGCATGGAGGCCTCTTTTCCGGTGCAGATGGACCCTGACAGTAGGAGTGACACTAATGGTTCACGAGCCTCCGCGAGCGGTTAGGGGACCCAAACCATCCCGTCGGTCACGCCGGACAGACGAAGCCCGCCAGCGCGGGGTGCCACGCTGGCGGGCTTGCCGGGACGGTCGGTCAGGCTGCGGAGACCTCGCTGAAGAATGTGAGCAGCTGCTCGGCCGTTGCGCCTGGGCGCTCCAGGGCCACTGAGTGGCCCGCGGCGTCCAGCGTCACCGACCGCCCACCGGTGGCGTCGACGATGTTCTGGTCCGAGACCGGCGGCGGGTAGGCATGGTCCTCGGCGCCGGCGATGGCCAGCACGGGAACTGCGCAACCGTCGAGCTCCTCGACGATGCGTCCGCGATGGATGACGGCGTAGGCGCAGTCCCCGATCGACGGTTCGAGCGCAGCCATCTTGTCGCGCCACGCGAGCACGGTCGAGTCCGGCTCCGCGAGGCTGGAGTCACCGAACATGACGTGCATCAGCGTGTCGATCAGCTCGCCGCCCCCGACCTCCTGCAGTCGAGCGACCAGCGGTGCGAAGGCCTCCAGCTGGTGCTCCTCCTCGGCCGACGACCCAAGAGCTGCGGCGCTCAGCAGCAGCTCGGGATGGCGGGCCGCGAGCCGCAGCGCGATGAATCCGCCCATGGAGTTGCCCACGACGTGGACCCGGCCCAGGTCCAGGTGGGTGATGAGCGCAGCCGCATCCTCGGTGAGGGCGTCCATGCTCAGCTCGTCTGCCGTGCCCGGACCGCTGGCTCCCTGGCCGCGGTGGTCGTAGGCGACGACACGGTGGCCGGCCTCGACCAGCAGCGCCGAGAGCGGCTCGAACATCGCCTGATCGAAGAACAGCGAGTGGCTCAGCAGCACAGGCACACCGTCCTTCGGTCCGGAGTCTGTGTAGGCGATCGTGGTGCCGTTGACATCGGCGGTGTTGGTGGTGCTCATGGGTCCTCCGCGAACGATTGGTGGGCCGCCGTTGTGACCGACGACACGGTATGTTCGTGACGGTAGGAGTCGCAGAGGCGAAGGTCTTCCGACAGCGCGCACGGTAGTGCCGTGAACGCGCAGGCTCTGGTGTCAGGAGGGTGGACGTGACGTTCGCCCCCACGTATGAGCTCGTCGAGGTCGACACGACCGATGCCTCGCCGGCCGAACGCTTTGATCGGTGGCGCGACCACGTCCGGGCCAACCACGGCGGGCTCGACTTCATCGGCTGCGACCCCACGGCGTTTCGCGGGTCGACCGTCGTGCAACGGGCGGGCGATCTGCAGCTGGTGGAGTTCTGGTCCGACCCCATCACCTACGCGAGACGCAGCGGCGCGGCACGGATCGACGGCGACGCGACGGTGCGCGTGCTGGTGCCGCGCAGCGGCCAGTTCCAGGTGGAGGCGGGCGACGAGCGGTTGCTCCTCGGTCCAGGTACCGCAGCGGTGGTGTCGATGGCGTCGTCGTTCAGCATCTCGCACGCCGGCAACGCCCGCGCGTGGGTGCTGAGCATGCCGGAGGCCCTGTGGTCCAGATCCACCGACCTGCGGCGGTCGCACGTGCTGGACCTGAGCTCGGGACTCGGGGCGATGGCAGCGACGATGACAGCCCAGCTCTCGCACGAGCGCGACGCGTGGAGCACCGCCGACTTCCTCGAGGCGGCCGACAGCGTGGCGCACCTCTTGGTGCGCAGCGTGGTGGGCGGGGTCGAGTCCAGCTGGTCGCAGGTGGCCCGATCGACGGCCGACCTGATCCGCGCGCAGTCCGATGATCCGACGCTGACCCCGGCGACGCTGGCCGAACGGCTCGGGTGGTCGCTGCGCCACGTGCAGGCCGTGACGAACGATCTGGACACCACGCCCTCCCGCATGATCCGAGCAGCTCGTCTCGAGCGGGCCCACGCGCGCCTGCGTGATCCTGCGCTGGCCGATCGGGGGATCGCCGAGATCGCGCATGCATCCGGATTCGGTTCGGTCAGCGGGTTCAACTCGGCGTTCCGGGACGTCTTCGGCCAGTCGCCACGTGAGGTCAGGAGGGTGATCGGCGCGTGACCTGCTCCCCACGCACCGGAATCAGCGGGACGGCTGCCAGCGGGAACACCGCCACGGCGGCGAAGGCCCACCCGTAGCCCGCTCCGGTCACGACGGCGCCGACCACCGGTGGCACGGCGGCCGAGGTGAGGAACTGGCCGGTGTTCTGGGTGCCGAGCGCCCGACCTGACCAGAACGGCCCGCTGATCTCGGCCACGGAGGTGAAGGCCAAGCCGTTGTCGGCCACCGTCACGACCGTCGCCACGACCATCAGGGTCACCGCCAGCACGGTGCCCTCGAGCACTCCGAGCGCCAGCATGGTGGCCGTCGCGGCAACGGCGACGAGTCGCATCGGCCCGAGGCGGCTGCCGAGGCGATCGGACCAGGCGCCCGCCGCGATGCGGCCGGCTGAGCCGAGCACCTGGGTCCCGCCGACGAGGACGCTGGCGGCGAAGGTGGACCATCCGCGCTCATCGATCAACCACACGAGCATGTCGGTCCAGACCGTGAACTGCGGCACCACCAGCAGC
>JBBSKV010000120.1:0-5718 GCA_038255955.1 Propionibacteriales bacterium | reverse complement strand
TGGTGCAGCGGCTGCACCCCGGCGGCGTCTTCGCCCTGTGGTCCGACGATCCGCCCGACGAGCAGTTCCTGGCCACCCTCGCGGAGTCGTTCGACGAGGCGCGGGCCGAGATCGTCACCTTCCCGAACCCGCTGATCGGCAGCACGTCCACAGCCTCGATCTACCTGGCGCGCACGCCAGCCTGATCAGGGAGCAAGATCGACTGAAGGATCGTCAGCGATCCATTCCCGGGCCACCCAGTGGGCGAACGCACCTTGCACCGACGCACCGACGACGGCCCGGCGATGGGCGTCGTGGCTGCCCCACGTCTGGACGAACCACGACTGCAGGGACGCTGCCGCCTGCTCGCCGGCCAGCGTGTCGACCCTCGTCGCCGATCCGAGGAAGGTGCCAAGACTGAGCATGGCCAGCGCATCGGCCTGCGGCTCGGCGGCCATGTACTCCGCGATGGCTTGCCGCACCGTCGGCGCCGACTGCGGTGCGGGATCGGGCATCGGCTCCGCAGGGCGCTGCTGCACGGGGCGCGACGCCTGCCCTGACGCTGACGGTGTCTGCTCCACGTCGGCCGGCTTCGGCTCACGGCGGACCCGTTCGGCCTCGGCTGCGTCGTAGGAGAAGACGGAGACGTAGTCCTCCGGCACCCACTGCCGGGCGGTCTGGCACCGCGCAATCACCTCGGCGTCGCACACCGGGCACAGCACGATGTCGCGGTGCCCCGTGATCGAGAGCTGGCTGCCGCGGGAGGTGCGGGCCAGCACCTGCGGAATCACGACGGTCTCGGCACCTCGACACGAATGGCAGCGCAGGTCACCGCGCGGCCACCGGTGCGCGCAGGTCTGACAGGTGATCTCGATGCCGTCGTCGACCGGGGCTCCGTGCAGGGCCTCGGTCTCCCCGCACGCCGGGCATTCCTGCGCCGATGTCATCGATCCAGTCTGGCAGCACGAACGTCGCGATCGCTGGAGTGCTCCGCGTCCGCACTCCGCGTAGGTTGGGCGGGTGCCCGACGACGACCTCGACACCGATCTGCACGGCACGGCCCTTCCGAAGGGTTCCTCGGGCTGGATCCGGGTGCGGGGCGCCCGCGAGCACAATCTGCGTGATCTCGCCGTCGACCTGCCGCGCGACTGCTTCGTCGTCTTCACCGGCGTCTCCGGCTCCGGCAAGTCCTCCCTGGCGTTCGGGACCCTGTTCGCTGAGTCGCAGCGCCGCTACTTCGAGTCGGTGGCGCCGTACGCTCGGCGCCTGCTGTCGCAGGTGGGCGCGCCGGAGGTCGACGCCATCGACGGCCTGCCGCCGGCCATCGCCCTGCAGCAGGCCCGCGGCGCCTCCAGCTCGCGGTCGACCCTCGGGACGCTGAGCTCGTTGTCGGACGTCCTTCGCCTGCTCTACAGCCGCGCCGGCACCTACCCCGCGGAAGCCGAACACCTGCCCGCCTCTGCGTTCTCCTCCAACACCGCAGACGGCGCGTGCCCCACGTGCCACGGCAGCGGCGTCGCCCGCAGCACGACCGAGCAGCTGCTCGTGCCCGACCCGAACCTCTCGATCGACGAGGGCGCGATCGGCGTGTGGGCCAATCGGGCCTGGGTGGGACAGAACGCCCGGCGCATGATCACCAAGCTGGGCATCGACATCCACGCGCCGTGGCACTCCCTTGCCCAGGCCGACCGCGACTGGATCCTGTTCACCGACGAAGAACCGCGGATGCTCCTGATGGGCAACAAGGGCGGCGAGGCCAGCCAGTACCACGGGCACTGGTCGTCGGCCGAGAAGTACCTCATGCGCAACCTGGGCCGGACTCAGTCCGCGGCGCAGCGCGAGAAGCTCGAGGTGTACCTCGCTGAGGGCCCGTGCCGCACGTGCCACGGCAAGCGACTGCGGCCCGCAGCGCTGGCCGTCACGTTCGCCGGCATCGACATCGCCGACATGACCGCGATGCCCCTGTCGAAGGTGTGCGCCCTGCTCAACACCGGTCTGGCCGAGCAGGCCAAGGGCACCGACCGGCACGGCGCGGCCGCGTCATCGGCCGCCCGCTCGCTGGTCAAGGACTTCGGCGCGCGCGTCGAGTCGATCATTGGGCTCGGGCTCGGCTACCTGTCGATGGACCGGTCCAGCACCGCCCTGTCCCCCGGCGAGCTGCAGCGCGTGCGGCTGGCCGGCCAGGTGCGCGCCGGCCTCTTCGGGGTGCTGTACGTGCTCGACGAGCCCTCGGCCGGCCTCCACCCGGCCGACTCCGAGGCCCTGTACGCAGCACTGCGAGATCTGGTCACGACCGGCAACTCGCTGTTCGTCGTGGAGCACGACCTCGCGATCGCCCGCAACGCCGACTGGGTCGTCGACGTGGGCCCGAGCGCCGGCGTGCTTGGCGGCGAGATCATCCACAGCGGTCCCCCAGAGGCCTTGGCGGACGTCGAGGGATCGCTCACCGGCGACTTCATGTTCGATCGCGTCGAGGTGCCCTCGCTCTCCGCCCGGGAGCCGCAGGGGTGGCGCACGTTCGAGCACCTGACGCTGCACAACCTGCAGGACATCACCGTCCGGATCCCCCTGGGCGTCATGACGGCCATCACCGGCGTCTCCGGATCCGGCAAGTCCTCGCTGCTGGACGCGATCACCGAACGGCTCGAGGCAGAAGCCGAGGAGTCCGGTACCGCGCAACGCATCATCGCGATCGACCAGCGCCCGATCGGCCGCTCACCCCGTTCCAACCTGGCCACGTACACCGGATTGTTCGATGCGGTGCGACGGATCTTCGCCGCAACCGACGAGGCCAAGGCCCGCGGCTGGACCGCCGGCCGGTTCTCGTTCAACGTGGAGGCCGGCCGCTGCCCGACCTGCGACGGCGAGGGCTTCATCGCCGTCGAGCTGGTCTTTTTGCCGACCAGCTACTCCTCGTGCCCGACCTGCCACGGCTCTCGCTACAACCCCGAGACGCTCGAGGTGCACTACCGCGACCGCGACGTGGGTCAGGTGCTGGCCATGACCGTGCAGGAGGCCGCCGAGTTCTTCGACGACGTCCCGGCGATCGACCGGGCGCTCACCACCCTGCTCGACGTGGGGCTGGGCTACCTGACGCTCGGGCAGCCGGCCACCGAGCTGTCCGGCGGCGAGGCCCAGCGCATCAAGCTGGCGACCGAGCTGCAGCGCCCGCGCCGCGAGAACACCGTGTTCGTGCTCGACGAGCCCACCGGCGGCCTGCACCCGGTCAACGTGCGCGACCTCGTGCGCGTGCTCGGCCGCCTGGTCGACGGCGGCGACACCGTGCTCGTGGTCGAGCACGACATGCAGGTCATCGCCTCGGCCGACTGGGTCGTCGAGCTCGGACCGGCCGGCGGCGACCAGGGCGGCACCGTCGTCGCCTCGGCCACGCCGTCGGACCTGCTCGACGCGACCGACAGCGTGACCGCGCCCTACCTGCGTCGTGCCCTGACCCGCTCCTAGTTCAGCGCGTGGTGGTCACGCCGACCAGCCGGCCATGTGCTTGCCGGCGTCGCTGAGCACGGTGTCGAGCCGGTGCGCGATCTCATCGAGCAGCGCGGCGTCACTGATCAGCGGTGGCGCGATCTGCAGGACGGCATCGCCCCGGTCGTCGCACCGCGCGATGAGTCCGGCCTCGCGCAGCCGCTTGGGCAGGTAGGAGCGCAGCAGCTCGTCACGCTCGGGCTTGTCGAAGCGCGTGTTGTCGTCGTCCTTGACCAGCTCCATGGCCCAGAAGAAGCCCGCGCCGCGGACGTCTCCCACGATGGGAAGGTCCAGCAGCCGCCGGACGCGATCGCCGAGCTGATCGGCCTGGCCCCGCACGTTCTCCAGGACCTGGTCGCGCTCGATGATCTCGATGCTCTTGTGGGCCAGCGCCGCGCTCAGCGGGTGGCCGCCGAAGGTGATGCCGTGGCGGAAGACCTTGCCGTGCTCGACCAGCGGCGCGATGACGTGATCGCGCGCGAACATGGCGCCCATCGGCGCGTAGGCCGAGGTCAGGCCCTTGGCCGTGCTAATCAGGTCGGGGGCGACGTCGTCGCGCGACGTGGCGAACCACTCGCCGATGCGACCGAACCCAGTGATGACCTCGTCGGCCATCAGCAGCGCACCGTAGGTGTCGGCGAGGCGGCGCAGGCCCTGCCAGTAGCCGGCTGGCGGTGTGAAGCAGCCGCCGGCATTTTGCACGGGCTCGGCGATGATCAGCGCGACCTCGTCAGCACCGGCGGCCAGGATCGCGTCCTCGACCTCCTGCAGGAGCCGTCGGCAGAAGGCGTCCTCATCGGCGCCATCAGAGGCACGGAAGCGATTGGTGGTGGACACCCGGGTCACCGGGATCGGGGGCTCGCCGAAGCCGTCCTTGAACGGCTGGACGCCCGTGAACGAGAGCGCTCCGAGCGTGACGCCGTGATAGGCGGTCTCGCGAGCGATGGCCTTGGTGCGCTGCGGCTGACCGATCGCGATGAAGTGCTCGCGGACCAGCTTCCAGGCCGACTCGACCGACTCCGAGCCGCCACCGGTGAAGAACACCCGGTAGTCATCGGCCGGGGCCAGACTCGTGACCTTCTCGGCCAGCTCGATCACGGCCGGGTGCGCTGTCCCCCAGCTGGTGTTGAAGGCCAGCTTGGTCAGCTGCTGCTGCGCGACCTCGGCCATCTCCTCGCCGTAGGAGTAGCCGAGCTGAGAGCAGAACAGGCTCGAGAGCGCATCGATGTACTTCGCGCCCTTCGTGTCGTAGACATAGGGCCCCTCGCCGCGGTCGAGGACCATCAGATCGTCGATCTGCTGCTTGGAGAAGTGCAGGATCAGCCGGTCTCGGGCGATCTGCTGGAGCCGGTCATGGTCAGGGTTCGCGTTCATGATGGGACGACCTCTCTAGTTGCGGAGCCCGCTGACTCCCCGGTGGTGATGGCGTGGCTGGCCATCTCAGCTCTCCACGTTGCTCATGACGTGCTTGACCCGGGTGTACTCCTCGAGTCCGTACGCCGACAGGTCCTTGCCGTGCCCCGAGGCGCCGAAGCCGCCGTGCGGCATCTCGGACACGAACGGGATGTGGGTGTTGACCCAGACGCAGCCGAAGTCGAGCTCGGCGGTCATGCGCAGCGCGCGCCCGTGGTCCTTGGTCCAGACGCTGGCAGCCAGGCCGAAGGGCACGTCGTTCGCCAGCTCCTGCGCCTCCTCCTCGGTGGAGAACGGCTGAACCGTGAGCACCGGCCCGAAGACCTCCTGCTGCACGATCGCGTCGTCCTGCCGCACCCCCGAGATGATGGTCGGGGCGAAGTAGAAGCCGTCGCCGTCGCCGCGGACCCCACCGGCCTCGATGGTGGCGTGGTCGCCGAGACCGGCGATCATCCGTTCGACACCCGCAAGGTGGTTCGCGTTGTTGAGCGCGCCGTAGGACGCCTCCTCGTCATCGGGCAGCCCGTGCCGCGAGGCCTCGGCCTGGCTGACGAGCAGATCCAGGAGCTCCTGGTGCACGCTCTCGTGCACCAGGACGCGGGTGGCCGCGGTGCAGTCCTGACCGGAGTTGAAGAAGCCGCCGATGGCGATGCCTTCCGCGGCAGCCTCCAGGTCGGCATCCTCGAACACGACGGCTGGCGCCTTGCCACCCAGCTCGAGGTGCGCGCGCTTGAGATTCTTGGCGGCCGACACCGCGACCTCGATGCCCGCACGGACCGAGCCGGTGATGGCCACCAGTGCCGGGATGGGGTGCTCGACGAGCAGCCGACCGGTCTCGGCGTT
>JBBSKV010000119.1:0-5763 GCA_038255955.1 Propionibacteriales bacterium | reverse complement strand
GGCGGGCTGATGCCGGCGTTGTTGAACGCGATGTCGACCGAGCCATAGGTGTCCTTGGCGGCCTTGAACAGCGCGTCGACCTGTTCCTTGTCCGTGACGTCGACGTGCACGTACGTGCCGCCGACCTCCTCGGCGATGCCGGGACCCTTGGCGTCGTCGAGGTCGCCGATCACCACGTGCGCCCCCTCTTCGGCGAAGCGGCGGACCGTGGCCAGCCCGATGCCCGAACATCCTCCGGTGACGACGGCGACCTTGCCCTCAATGCGTCCTGCCATGTGCTGCTCCTGCTCTGTCGGTACTGGTGATGGTGGTGGGGTCCCGGTGGGTCATTCGTTGCTGATGAAGACGTTCTTGACGTCGGTGAAGGCGTGCGGCGCGTCGGGCCCGAGCTCGCGGCCGATGCCGGACTGCTTGAAACCCCCGAACGGGGTCCAGTAGCGCACCGCCGCGTGCGAATTGACGCTGAGCGCTCCCGTCTGGACGGCGCGCGAGACGCGCAGCGCGCGCCCGACGTCGCGGGTGAAGATCGAACCGGACAGCCCGAACTCGGTGTCGTTGGCCAGCTCGACGGCGTGCGCCTCGTCGTCGAACGCCATGACGGCGACCACCGGCCCGAAGATCTCATCGCGCCAGATGCGCGCCTGCGGGTCGTCGGCCAGCACGACGGTGGGCGGGTACCAGAAGCCCGGCCCGTCGGGCGCCGATCCGGTGAAGGCCACCTCGACGTCATCGACGAAGCCGCGGACGGTCTCGCGCTGGCCGGCCGAGATCAGCGGACCCATCTCCGCGCTGCGGTCGGCCGGGTCCAGCACCTTGACGCCCTCGACGGCCGGTTGGAGCAAGGACACGAACTCGTCGTAGGCCGAGCGCTCGACCAGGATCCGCGAACGAGCGCAGCAATCCTGGCCGGCGTTGTCGAAGACCGCATACGGGGCGGCGGCAGCAGCCTTTGCGAGATCGGCATCGGCGAACACGATGTTGGCGCTCTTGCCACCGAGCTCGAGCGTCACGCGCTTCACCTGGTCGGCGCAGCCGGCCATGATCGACTTGCCGACCTCGGTCGACCCGGTGAAGCAGACCTTGCGGACGACGGGATGGGTCACGAACCGCTCGCCGACCACGGAGCCCTTGCCCGGGATCACCGTGAAGACGCCGTCGGGGATCCCGGCCTCCAGCGCCAGCTCACCCAGCCTGATCGCGGTCAGCGGGGTGAGCTCGGCCGGCTTCAGCACCACGGTGTTGCCGGCCGCCAGCGCCGGCGCGAATCCCCAACCGGCGATCGGCATCGGGAAGTTCCACGGCACGATGATCCCGACCACGCCCAGAGGTTCGTGGAAGGTGACGTCGATGCCTCCGGCCACCGGGATCTGGTGCCCGGTGAGCCGCTCGGGCGCGGCCGAGTAGTAGTTCAGGACGTCGCGGACGTTGCCGGCCTCCCACGTGGCATTGCCCCACGTGTGTCCGGCGTTGGCGACCTCGAGCGCCGCTAGCTCCTCGACGTGCTCGTCGACCACGGCCGCGAACCGGCGCAGCAGTCTGGCTTTCTCCCCCGGCGGGGTGTCACGCCACGCCGGGAAGGCCTCGGCCGCTCGTTCGATCGCGGCATCGGTCGCCGCCAGATCGGCCATCGCAACCTCGGTCACCTGCTGCTCGGTGGCCGGATTGACCACCATGTACGTGTTGCTCACATCAACTTCCTTCATCTTGTGGAATCACTGGGCCACACGTCGTGACCATAGGCCGAGCGAAGCGAGGCTGGGCGCCCACGCGAAGCGTGGCAGCGACGAAGTCGCTGGACGGACGAAGTCCGTGCGCCTCACATGCGCTCGAAGCTACGGCGTAGTTCCCAGTCGGTGACGGCGGCGTCGAAGGCCTTCACCTCGACATCGGCCATGTTGGTGTAGTGCCGCACGACGGCCTCGCCGAACAGGGCCGCGGCAATCTCCGAGCTCGCCCACGCCTCCCGTGCCTCGCGCAGGGTGGTCGGTACCTTCGGCTTGTCCGACGCGTACGCGTTGCCGCGCTGTTCCGGTTCGAGCTCGAGGCCCTGCTCGATGCCGTGCAGACCTCCGGCCAGCATCGCCGCCAGCGCGAGGTACGGATTGACGTCGCCGCCGGGCACCCGGTTCTCCAGCCGGGCGCTGGCCCCGTGGCCCACCAGGCGCACGGCACAGGTGCGGTTGTCCAGGCCCCAGGCCACCGTCGTCGGCGCGAACGATCCGTCGGCGAACCTCTTGTAGGAATTGATGTTGGGTGCGTACAACAGCGTGAAGTCGCGCATCGTGGCGAGGACGCCGGCGATGAACTGGTCGTACACCGGCGTTCGCGCGTCCTCGTCCCAGAACGCCACCTGACCGTCCGCGTCCCGCAACGACAGGTGGATGTGGCACGAGCTCCCCTCGCGCTCGTCGAACTTGGCCATGAAGGTCAGCGACTTGCCGTGCTTCGCCGCGATCTCCTTGGCGGCGGTCTTGTAGACCGCGTGGTTGTCCGCCGTCACCATGACCTCGTCGTACAGGAAGCCGATCTCGTGCTGGCCGAGATTGCACTCACCCTTGGCCGCCTCGACGTTCATCCCGGCGCCGTACATCGTGTTGCGGATGTCGCGCAGCAGCGGTTCGACCCGGGTGCCACCCATGATCGAGTAGTCCACGTTGTACTGGTTCGACGGCCGCAGGTTCCGATAGCCCGAGCTCCAGGCCTCCTCGTACGTCGTGTCGAACACGATGAACTCCAGCTCGGTGCCGGCCAGGGCGGTGTACCCGGCGTCGGCGGCCCGCTGCACCTGCGTGGCCAAGATGGTGCGCGGCGACTGCACGACGGGGGCGTGGTCCAACCAGACCAGATCGCACTGGATCATCGCAGTCGCCGGCAGGTGCTCCAGCACCCGGATCGTGCCGAAGTCCATCTCGAACTCCATGTCGCCGTACCCGGTCTCCCACGAGCTCATCTCGTAGCCATCGACCGTGTTCATGTCGACGTCGACGCTCAGCAGGTAGTTGCAGCCTTCCGTGCCGTGCTCGAGGACGACGTCGAGGAAGAAGCGACCGTGCAGCCGCTTGCCCTGCAGCCGACCCTGCATGTCGGTGAAGGCCACGATGACGGTGTCGATCATCTGCGGGTCGTCGACCGGGGCCTCGATCCGTCGAGTCAGCTCATCCAGGCTCAGCAGTCGTGGGTGCGGTGAAGTCATGCTCGTCCTTCCCTGCGCGTCGTGGCGATCACGACGCGATCGTGGCCCCGCTCGGATCATGGAGCGGCTTCAAGCTGATGGTGACCGGCGTCCGCTGGCCGCCGACGTCGATCTCGTAGCGGCCGTCGCGCACGAAGGCAGCGTCGGCCACGACGCCGTCCGGGGCGTGCACCCAGGCCAGGCCCACCCCGGCGCCGATCGTGGCCGCCCACGTCGCCGACGTGACCTGGCCGACCGGCACGTCGTCTCGCACGAGCAGCTCGCCACCCCACACCATGACCTCGGGATCGTCCAGCTTGAACGACACCAGCCGGCGAGCGGGGCCGGCCGCCTTGGCGCTCTCGACGGCTGAGCGCCCCAGGAAGTCCACCGACGTACCGAGCTTGCAGGCGAACGACAGACCGGCCTCGACCGGATTGACGTCGGGGGTGAGCTCGCGGCCGAAGGCCCGAAAGCCCTTCTCCAACCGCATGGCCTCGATCGAGTAGTACCCGGCATCGGCGAGTCCCAGATCGACGCCCGCCGCGTGGATCGCGTCGTGGACGGCGAGGGCGTCGGCCACCGGCACGTACAGCTCCCACCCCAGCTCGCCCACGTAGGTGATGCGGGTGGCGCGCAACGAGACGCCGGCGAGGAGGATCTCGCGGCTGGCACCGAACGCGAAGGCGGCATCGGTCAGATCGGCGTCCGTGAGTGCGGCCAGCAGCTCACGCGACCGGGGACCCATGACGCCGAAGACGGCCAGCGAGTCGGTGATGTCCTCGACGTCCACCTGCAGGCCGGCGGGAACGTGACGTCGGAGCCAGTCCAGATCACGCACGGTGGTCGCCGAGCTCGACACCAGCAGGTACTCGTCCTCCTCCACCCGGGTCACGGTGAGGTCGGACTCGTACCCGCCGCGGGTGTTCAGCAGGGCCGTGTAGACCGTGCGACCCGGCGCCACCGCGACGTCGTTGCTGCAGATCCACTGCAGGGCGGCCTCCGCATCCGCCCCGCGCACCGAGAACTTGGAGAACGAGGTCTGATCGAAGATCGCAACCGCCTCACGGCAGGCCCGCTGCTCGGCTGCCGCCCACGGGAGCCAGTGCGGCTGGCCCCAGGTGTAGACCAGGTCCGTGGCCGCACCGTCGGGTGCGAACACGTTGGGGCGCTCCCAGCCCATCTTGGCGCCGAACACCGCCCCCGCCGCCTCGAGCCGCCCGTGCACGGGTGACGTCCGCAGCCGCCGGGCACTCTCGAACTCCCGGTTCGGCCACGGCACGGCGTAGTGCAGACCGAGCACCTCCGAGACCCGGTCGTGCAGGTAGCCCAGATCGTTCTGGAAGCTGGCGAACCGGCGGATGTCGACCGCGAGCAGGTCGACCGTGGGCTCTCCCTCGACGATCCATTCGGCGAGCGCGCGCCCGGCGCCGCCGGCCGAGGCGATCCCGACCGAGTTGAACCCGGCGCCGACGAAGAACCCGCGCACCGTAGGGGCCTCGCCGAGGATGAACTGGTTGTCCGGCGTGAAGCTCTCGGGCCCGTTGTAGAACTTGCGGATGCCCGCCTCGTGCAGCGCCGGGATGCGTTCGAGCGCACTGTCCATCAGCACCTGGAAGTGGTCCCAGTCCTCGTCGAGCAGCTGGAACTCGAACGGGTGGGGCAGCCGGTCCGGCGGCAGCCACGGCTTGGCCTCCGGCTCGAAGCCCCCCACGACGAGCCCGCCCACCTCTTCCTTGAAGTAGGTGTAGCCGTCGGGATCGCGCAGGATCGGCAGGTCGGGGCGAACGCCGGAGATCTGGTCGGTGACCACGTAGAAGTGCTCTGCCGAGTGCAGCGGCACCGCGACGCCGATCCGCGCCGCCAGGGCGTGCGCCCACTGCCCGGCGCAGTTGACCACGATCTCGGCCTCGACGTCGCCGGAGTCGGTGCGCACACCGGTGACCCGACCCGCCTCGGTGAGGACGTCGGTCACGCGGACACGCTCGACGATGGTCGCGCCGCCCTGTCGCGCCCCTCGTGCAAGGGCCTGCGTGAGATCCGTCGGGTTGGCGGTGCCGTCACCCGGCAGCCAGATGCCCCCCACCAGGTCGTCGACCGCCATCAGCGGGTACCGCTCGCCAGCCTGCTGCGGTGTCAGCAGCTCGCACTCCAGGTCGTACGCGGCCGCTGTCGCGACAGTGCGGCGCAGCTGCTCCATCCGATCCTCGGTGCGCGCGACCGTGACGCCGCCGACCCGCTTGAACCCGGTGGCGAGGCCGACCTCGGCCTCGAGCCGCTCGTACAGGTCGGCGCTGTACTGCACCAGCGTGGTTCCGGCCTGGGTGGCGCGCAGCTGGCCGACCAGTCCGGCGGCGTGCCAGGTGGTGCCGCAGGACAGCTCACCTTGCTCGAGCAGGAGCACATCGGTCTCGCCGTTGCGCGTGAGGTGGTAGGCCACGCTGGTGCCGATGACGCCGCCACCGACGATCACGATGCGAGCACGCTCAGGAAGAGTCACAGCCGCCCCGCACAGCGATCGAGCAGGGTCGAGAAGCCCGGACGGCTGAAGTCGGCCGCGGCCAGCTCGAAGCGTTCCTGGCCCCACCCGT
>JBBSKV010000118.1:0-5774 GCA_038255955.1 Propionibacteriales bacterium | reverse complement strand
GGTGGCGCCCACCAACGGTGCGGCGGTGGCGGCCGCGGACAGCGACGTGACACCCAGCCCCACCAGCACGCAGGCCAGGTGCGGGTCGGCAGCGGCCTCGCCGCAGACTCCCACCGGCTTGTCGACCGCCACTCCGGCCGCCGCGACGATCCGGATCAGAGCCAACAGGGCTGGCTGCCACGGATCGGTCAGGCGCGACAACGAGGGAGCCATCCGATCAGCCGCGAAGGCGTACTGGCTCAGATCATTGGTGCCGATCGACAAGAAGTCCACGTGCCGCAGAATTCGGTCGGCCAGGAGGGCCGCGCTCGGGATCTCGATCATGACTCCCGGGACCAGGTCGCGTTCGCGCACCTTGTTCCCGAACCACTTCGCCTCGTCCTCCGTGGCAACCATCGGCGCCATGACCCACACGGGTCCCGCGGCTCCTGCGGCAGCCTGGGCGATGGCGTCGAGCTGACGATCCATGAGTCCCTCGTCGCGCCAGCCCAGCCGCATGCCCCGGACGCCCAGCGCCGGATTCGGTTCGTCCTTGATGGTCGCAAAGCTGACCGGCTTGTCCGATCCTGCATCGAGCGTGCGGATGACGACCTTGCGCTCCCCCATCGCCTCGAACACCTCGCGATAGATCGCCGCCTGCTCGTCCACCGTGGGCTCGACATCGCGATCCAGGAAGCACAGCTCGGTGCGGAACAGGCCCACACCCTGGACCTGGGTGTCGGCGGCACGTCGAGCACCGGCGCCGTCCTGCACGTTGGCGAGCACGTCGACCAGGTGGTCATCGCTGGTTCGGCCCGGCGATCGCCACGCGGCGGCGGCGGCACCTGCGGCCGTGGCCGCATCGCAACGAATGGCAATCAGCTCGTCGGAGGGGTCGAGGACGATCTCTCCGGCCGCGCCGTCGACCAGCACCATCGTGCCGACGGCGATGTCGTCCAAGCCATCGGCACCCACGACGCACGGGATGCCGAGCTGGCGGGCAATGATCGAGGTGTGGCTGGTCGGCCCACCCAAGGAGGTGGCGATGGCCACGACCGTCGAGGGATCCAGCCCCGCAGTGTCGGCCGGCGCCAGATCGTCCGCGCACAGCACCGACGGCGTCTGGGGTGTGGGAATGCCCGGTTCGGCCTGGCCAGTCAGCTCCGCGACGATGCGGTCCTGGACATCCTTGAGATCGGTGACCCTTTCGGCCATCAGCCCGCCAGCAGCGGCGAACATGGCGCTGAGCTCCTCGATGGCCGCAACCGTGGAGGCGCACAGGCCGGTGCCGGCACCGAGGTGCTTGGTCACGAGTGCGACCAGTCCGCGATCACGGGTCAGGGTCGCGGTCGCCATCAGGACTTCCGAGGCCGCACCGCTGGCCTGGCCCGCACGGCCCGCGAGCCGATCAGCGACGAGCGTGGCGGCCGCCGTGAACTGCGCGGCGCCGTCGGTGGGATCCACCGACGGTTCGTCACGGGGCACCGTCGGGCGCGGCATGGGTCGCACGACCGGTCCAGCCCCGACTCCGGGGACCACTCCATTGCCCAGCAACACCGTCATGACTCGTCTGCCTTCCCGGCCCGTTCATGGCCGAATCTGTGACTGAACTCACGTATGTGCTTGACTTTACCCCCGATCTGCCCGTAAAACTACAGTTGTGCGGCCCAAAGCCACACAAACCCACGCAAACGGGCTGCGAAGCGGCCGCCAGGAGGACATGTGTACGCATCGGAGCGACAGCAGCTGCTCGCCGAGCGCCTCCATCTTCATGGGCGCCTCGTCGTCGTGGAGCTCGCCGAGGAGCTGGACGTGTCCAGCGAGACGATTCGTCGCGACCTGGCGGTGCTGGAACGCGATGGTCTGGCCAAACGGGTCCACGGAGGTGCGGTCGCCACTCGCGCCCTGCGCATCGTCGAGCCCGGCCTGGCCCAGCGAACCTCGACCAATGCCGAGCAGAAGGCCCGCATCGCGAAGGCCGCGGCCGACCTCCTTCCCCCCGAGGGCGGCAGCATCGCCCTCGACGCCGGAACCACGATCAGTGACTTCGTCGACGAGATCCCGCTCGACCACCCGCTGACCGTCATCACCCACGCCATCCCGATCGCAGCCAAGCTGACCGCGATCCCCTCCGTCACGCTGCACATGCTCGGCGGCCGGGTCCGCGGGGTCACGGCCGCCGCCGTGGGTCAGCACATGACCGATGCGCTGACCGGCATGCACGTCGACGTCTGCTTCCTGGCCACCAACGCCGCCGGCCCCGAGCTCGGGCTCAGCACGCCCGACGCCGAGGAGGCCGCCGCCAAGCGCGCCCTGGTCCGGTGCGCCAGCACGGTCGTCGCGCTGTTCGACTCCTCCAAGTTCACCGAGCAGCACGTCTTCAGCTTCGCCAGCTACGACGATCTGGACGTGGTGGTCACTGATGCCGGCATCTCTTCGGCCGACCTGGCTGCGTTCGAGTCGCACGACGTGAAGGTCGTCATCGCATGATCGTCACCCTCACGGCCAACCCGAGCATCGACCGGACGATCACTTTGTCCGAGCCGCTGTCGCGCGGCTCGGTGATGCGGTCGGTCTCCACCCACGACGATGCCGGCGGCAAGGGGGTCAACGTCGCCCAGGTGATCAGACGGTCCGGCCAGCCGGCCGTCGCGGTGCTCCCGGGCGACCACGACGACCCCCTGCTGATCCGGCTGCGCGAGATGAGACTCACCCACCGCGCCGTGCCCACGGGCACCCCAGCACGCATCAACCTGACGCTGGCGGAGTCCGACGGCACCACGACCAAGATCAACGCTTCGGGTGCCGAGCTGGCCGAGGGACAGCGCGAAGCCCTGATCGACGCGGTCCTGCGGGAGACCCCCGAGGCGCGCTGGGCCGTGCTGTCCGGATCGCTGCCCCCCGGGACCCCGGCGACGTGGTACGCCGAGGTCATCGCGCAGGTGGCCGGGGACGGGCTCCTGATCGCACTGGACACCTCGGGAGAGCCACTGCGTGAGGCCGTGCGCCGCGAACCGCACAGCATCGATCTGATCAAGCCCAACGAGGACGAGCTGGCCGACCTCGTGGGGGTCGATGCAACGACCCTGACCTCGGTCGATGCCGTCGTTGCCGCTGCCACGCCGCTGGTCGATGCTGGCATCGGCGCAGTTCTGGTGACCATGGGCTCGGCCGGCGCCGTGCTGGTGACCGGATCGGGCGTCTGGGTGGCCACGGCCCCCCAGATCCGGGCCCGCAGCACCGTCGGCGCTGGGGACTCCGCGCTGGCCGGCTACGTGCTGGGCGCGCTGGACGGGCTCGGTCCCGACAAGCGCCTGGGCCTCGCCGTCGCGTACGGCAGTGCCGCAGCCTCCCTGCCGGGCTCCACCATGCCCGGCCCCTCAGATCTTCCCCCCCTCCCCGAAGCACGTCCCTGGAACAAAGGATGACCACCATGATCAGCAAGACCGTCACCGTCGGATCAGCCATCGGCCTGCATGCCCGGCCCGCCGCTCTCATCGCCGAGGCGGCGTCGGCAGCCTCAGCCCCGGTCACGCTCGCCGCCCCCGGTGGCACCGGGATCGACGCAGGATCGGCGCTGCTGATCATGACGCTCGGCGCCAAGCAGGGGGACCCGATCGTCGTCGAGAGCGATGACAGCGATCTGGTCGAGCAGATCGCCGCCCTCGTCGAGCAGGATCTCGACGCCGAGTAAGCCCCGAATTTTGCTACCCCACCGACCGTTTCGTCGTCGAAAACGGTTCGATGGGTAGCAAAATTCGGTCGGCTAGAGGGTGCGGAAGGTGATCCCCGCGCTCTGGAGTCGCGCGATCAGGGCATCGCCCATGGCCACCGCAGTGGTGGTCTGACCCGACACCTGCGGCAGATCGTCGAAGGCCAGCGACAGGGCGGACTCGCTGAGCATCTTGGCGGTCTCGGTGTAGCCGGGGTCTCCCCCGCTCACCTCGGTGGTGACCGTCTTCCCGCCGCCCTCAGCCACGAGACGCAGCTTGAACCACGACGCCTCCCGCTTGGCCTCGTCCGGTCCGTCGCCCTGGCTCTTGAGCTTGAGCAGCAGTGCCCGGGTGGGACGCAGCTGGGCACCGGCGGTCAGGACTCCTGCACCCACCATCGTGCCCACCAGCATCGGCAGCTTCTTGAACTGGGCGAAGTGCGCGTAGCTGAAGTCCGGGCCGTACCGCTCGAGCGCGCGGGCCGAGCGCAGCACGATCTGCGGGTCGATGGTGGGCAGCGGCAGTGCCCAGCCCTTCCCGCCCGCACCGCGCCCCAACGAGCCGCCACCACGGATCGTGCGGCCCTGCGGACGCGGCTCCTGCTTCTTGCGCTCCGCGGCGATCTTGCCGGCGCCGCGGATGCCGGCCATGGCGCCGATCGCGGAGTGATAGGTGCCGCCTGATGCTGTTCCGCCGGCGCGGATGTACCCGCTGACCGCGATCGGGACTCCCTCGGGCATCTGCTCGACGGTGTACAGCACGCCCAGGTCGTACGGGATCGAGTCGAAGCCGCAGGCGTGGATGATCCTGGCGCCGGACTGCTGGGCGATGTCGTGGTACTTCAACCACATGCGATCGACGAACTCCGGCTCACCGGTCAGGTCGACGTATGCGATGCCCGCTTCAGCGGCCGCCTTCACGGCCGGCTCGCCGTGCGCCAGGTACGGTCCCACCGTGGTGATCAGCACCCGGGTGCTGCGGGCCAGTGCGGACATCGAGTCCGGGTTGGTGCTGTCGGCCGAGATGATCTCGGGACGGACGCCACCGAGCGTCTGGACCCGATCGGCGACGGCCTCCAGCTTGGCCTGGTTGCGGCCAGCGATCGCCCAGGATGCTCCATCGGGCAGGTGCTTGCCCAGGTAGTCGGCGGTCAGCGCTCCGGTGAATCCGGTGGCTCCGAGCAGGGCGATGTCGACAGAGGTCATGCGACCAACCTATCGACCGGACACCCGGGCAGGGTCAGGACGCCTTCTTGGCGACCTCGTCGTGCGTCAGGACCGTGGGCAGCGCGCCCGCGGTGACGGTTTCTTCGGTCACGATCACCTTGGCGACGTCGTCGCGGCTCGGGACCTCGTACATGACCGGCTCGAGGACTGCCTCGATGATCGAGCGCAGTCCGCGCGCACCCGTGCCGCGCGCCAGCGCCAGCTCAGCCATCGCCTCGGCGGCACCGGGACCGAACTCGAGCTCGACGTCATCGATCTCGAACAACCGGATGTACTGCTTGGTGAGTGCGTTGCGCGGCTCGGTGAGGATGGCGACCAGCGCCTCGCGGTCGAGGTTGTCGACCGCGGCCACAACTGGCAGACGGCCGATGAACTCCGGGATCAGGCCGAACTTGAGCAGGTCCTCGGGCAGCACCTTGGAGTACAGCTTCTCCGGCGCGACGATGTCGGCCGCGGGGACATTGCCGGTGTTGAAGCCGAGGCTGACCTTGCCGCTGCGCTGCTCGATGATCTGGTCCAGGCCTGCGAACGCGCCACCCACGATGAACAGCACGTTGGTGGTGTCGATCTGGATGAACTCCTGGTGCGGGTGCTTGCGGCCGCCCTGCGGAGGAACCGAGGCAGTGGTGCCCTCGAGGATCTTCAGCAGCGCCTGCTGCACGCCCTCGCCCGACACGTCGCGGGTGATGGAGGGATTTTCGCTCTTGCGCGAGATCTTGTCGACCTCGTCGATGTAGATGATGCCGGTCTCGGCCTTCTTGACGTCGTAGTCCGCGGCCTGGATGAGCTTGAGGAGGATGTTCTCGACGTCCTCCCCCACGTAGCCGGCCTCGGTGAGCGCGGTGGCGTCGGCGAT
>JBBSKV010000117.1:0-5850 GCA_038255955.1 Propionibacteriales bacterium | reverse complement strand
GGACCTGTGCGCCCTGGGCCGCGCCCACCTCTACGATCCGAGCTGGACGTTGCACGCCGCCGTCGAGCAGGACTACGACGGCCCCGGTGCGGCATGGCCCGACTCGTGGCGTGCTGGCCGTCGCAAGCCCCAGAGCGGGCGGGTGGACGGAGCCAAGCCGCGTCTGGAGCTGATCCGATCAGCCGGCGAGGTCGGCGGGCATCGGCGCTGGCGGCCCCGCACGGAGACCTGAGCATCAAGCGTCGTCGAACGTCTGGCTGTCGGCGAGGACGGTGTAGACCTCCCACTGCTCGCCGTTCGGGGTGTTCTCGACCCAGAACTTGTCCTGCCGCGCATAGCAGCAGGTGGTGTCGCGCTCGTCCTTTGACTGGACGCCCTCACCGGTGAGCCGGGCCTGCACGTCGTCGACGGCGTCGGTGCTGTCGACCTCGACGCCGAGGTGGTTGATCGAGCCGCCGGTGCCCGGGTTCTCCATCAGGACCAGCTTGAGCGGCGGCTCAGCGATGGCGAAGTTGGCGTAACCGGGACGCACCTTGGCCGGCTCAGTGGCGAACAGGCGTGAGTAGAACGCGATGGACTCGTCGAGGTCGTTGACGTTCAGGGCGAGCTGCAGGCGGGACATGGGATCTCCTATATTGATGGATGTCGATATATCCTAGGTTGCGCCAGATATCGACAGATGTCAATATCTATTCATGACGATCGCCTGCTGCGCGCCACTGGCCCGCGAGCCGTTGACCACCGAGCTCGCCGAACAGGCGGCGGTCATGCTCAAGGCGATCGCGGACCCCGTGCGGCTGCGGCTGCTGTCGTTGGTGGCGTGTCATGAGGACCGCGAGGCCTGCGTCTGCGATCTCAACGACGCCTTCGACCTGTCCCAGCCGACCATCAGCCACCACCTCAAGGTCTTGTGCGCGGCGGGTCTGCTCGATCGCGACAAGCGGGGCGTCTGGGTCTACTACCGAGTCAACTCCGAGGCGCTGGACTCCCTGAGTGCTCTGATCGGCGGCTCCTGAACATCGCCGCCTGAGCCGGGACAGAGCAGTGCGGGCGCGACCCCGAAGGGTCGCGCCCGCAGTCAAGCTCCGGTCAGATCAGCTGGCAGGTGTGGTGTTGACGGTGATCTTCGCGACGCCGACCAGGAGCTGGTCGGTGACGGCGTCGGTCTCGAAGGTGGCGTTCAGCAGCTCGGCGGCGACCGGGGAGATGTAGACCTCGGTGCCCTCGAGGATGGCGGTCTCGCCCTCGGTCTGCAGCGGCTTGAGGCTGGCGCCACGCAGCTGGAAGATGAAGGCGCTGGTGACGGCGGTCTCGCCGTTGACGGCGACGTCGCCGTAGACGCGGCTGGCGCCCGGGTCGACGTTCAGGTTGGTGATCTCAACCTTGGTGCCGCCGGCCTCGAGCGAGAAGCCCGAGCCCTCGTGCTGAACCTGTCCGATGACGTAGGGCTTGGCCTCAGCCTTGTCGAACACGGTGACGTTGCCACCGGTGATCGGGAAGATCAGCGAGCCATCGGTCAGCTCTCCGTCGGCGACGACGCCGGGCGTCAGGCCCAGCGAGGTGAGGGCGTCGGTGAAGCCGGTGTCCAGCGCCACGGCGGTGTTGTCACCGGAGAGGGCGTTGATGCGAGCGACGGGCTTGGCGATCTTGGGCTCAGAAGACGAGGACGAGGACGACGCGGAGGTCGAGTCGTCGCTGGAGGACGAGCAGGCGGCCAGGGGCAGTGCGGCAACAGCGGCGAGCGCGATACCGGCGAAGTACTTGCGTGAGCGGTTCATGGGGGTTCACATCCTTGGATCAACAGGTCAGAAGGTCTGACAGGGCCAGTCGGACTGACATGAGGTATTCGTCCGATCGGGGGCCAAGGATGGGTGGCAATGGTGCGACCTGGGTCACATCGGCTGGAATTCGTTGCCGTTGGAGTGCAGAAAGAACGAAACATTTTGTGCGACCTGTGGGCGCTATAGGCTCGCCGGGTGAGTGATCAGGTGACCGTCATCGTCCTGGCGGCAGGTGCAGGAACCCGCATGAAGTCGGCCCGGGCCAAGGTGCTGCACGAGATGGCGGGGCGGTCGATGATCGAGCACGCTCTGGTCGCCGTGCGTGGCCTCGGCGCCACGGTCGCCGTCGTCGGCCACGACCGCGAGCAGGTGTCGGCCGCGATCGAGGCGTTCGACCAGTCCGTCGTGCAGGCGGTGCAGACCGAGCAGCGCGGAACGGGCCACGCGGTGCGCGTGGCGCTGGAGGCGCTGAGCCAGCGGCCCACCGGAACCGTGCTCATCACCTACGGCGACGTGCCGCTGCTGAGCTCTGCGACCGTGTCGTCGCTGATCACCGAGCACCGCAGCGCCGGCCGAGCCGTCACGATCCTGTCCTCCGACGTTTCCGATCCCACTGGCTACGGACGCATCGTGCGTGACCCCGACGGCAGCGTCACGGCCATTCGTGAGCACGCCGACGCCGATGACGCCGAGCGGGCAATCACCGAGATCAACAGTGGGATCCTCGCCGTCGACGCCGAGTTCCTCGTGCGCGCCGTCCAGGAGCTCGAACCCACCAACGCCCAGGGCGAGCTGTACCTCACCGACATCGTGGCGCGCGCGGTTCGCGACGCGCTCCCGGTCGGCGCCCACGTGCTCGAGGACGTCTGGCAGACCGAGGGCGTCAACGACCGCGCCCAGCTGGCCCGGCTGGGTCGTGAGCTCAACCGCCGACTGACGGCGCACTGGATGGCCGAGGGCGTCACGATCGTCGACCCTGACACCACGTGGATCGACTCAGCGGTCACTCTGGCTCGCGACGTCACCCTGCTGCCGGGCACCCAGCTGCTGGGCGCGACCGTCGTGGGCGAGGACGCGACGATCGGGCCGGACACCACGCTGCGCAACGTGGAGATCGGCGCTGGCGCCACCGTCATCCGCACGCACGGTTCGGACTCCGTGGTCGGCGCGGGCGCGACGGTCGGCCCGTTCGCGTACCTGCGGCCCGGCAACGAGATCGGGGACGGCGCCAAGATCGGCACGTTCGTGGAGGTCAAGAACTCCACGATCGGCGCCGGCGCCAAGGTTCCGCACCTGTCATACGTCGGCGACGGCGACATCGGCGAAGGCGCCAACATCGGCGCGGGCACGATCTTCGCCAACTACGACGGGGTGCGCAAGCATCGCTCGCGCATCGGCCGACATGCCAAGACGTCGTCGAACAACACCTTCGTCGCCCCCGTGGTCGTTGGTGACGGCGCATTCACCGGTGCCGGTGCAACGATCCGCGAGGACGTCCCGCCGGGGGCGCTGGCGGTGAGCGCGGGCGAGCAGAGGACGATCGACGGGTGGGTCGAGGCCAAGCGGCCCGGCACCGCCTCGGCCGAAGCGGCGCGCGACGCACAGGCAGATCCCAACTCGGAGGTACCTCGGTGAGCAGTCTGGCCAAGCGGACACCCACGCGGAACATGTTGCTGTTCTCCGGACGGGCGCACCCCACGCTCGCCCAGGAGGTCGCCGACCTGCTCGAGATCGATCTCGTGCCGACCACCGCGTACGACTTCGCCAACGGCGAGATCTACGTGCGCTTCGACGAATCGGTCCGCGGGTGCGACGCCTTCGTGATCCAGAGCCATGCGGCGCCGATCAACGAGGCGATCATGGAGCAGCTGATCATGGTCGACGCGCTCAAGCGGGCGTCGGCCAAGCGCATCACGGTGCTGCTGCCGTTCTACGGCTATGCCCGCCAGGACAAGAAGCACCTGGGTCGTGAGCCCATCTCGGCCCGGCTGATGGCCGATCTGTTCCTCACTGCCGGCGCCGACCGCCTCATGACGGTGGATCTGCACACGGCGCAGATCCAGGGCTTCTTCAACGGCCCGGTCGACCACCTGCTCGCGATGCCGATCCTGACGCGGCACGTCAAGAAGAAGTACGGCAAGAAGCCGCTGGCGGTCGTGTCGCCCGACGCCGGCCGCATCAAGGTCGCGGAGTCGTGGGCGGCAGCGCTCGGCGGCGTGCCGCTGGCCTTCATCCACAAGACCCGCGACCCCCGCAAGCCGAACGAGTCCAAGGCCAACCGCGTCGTTGGTGAGGTCGAGGGCCGGGTCTGCATCCTGGTCGACGACCTGATCGACACCGGCGGCACCATCGTGCAGGCAGCCGAGGCGCTGATGGCAGATGGCGCAGAAGCCGTGGTCATCGCCGCGACCCACGCGGTCTTCTCCGGCCCGGCCTCGCAGAAGCTGAACGACTCGATCGCCGTCGAGGTCATCGTCACCAACACGCTGCCGATCGCCGAAGAGAAGAGATTCGAGAAGCTGACCGTCCTGTCGATCGCGCCGCTGCTGGCCCAGGCCACCGCCGCCGTCTTCGAAGAAGGCTCCGTCACCAGCCTGTTCAAGAACTGACCGAGAAAGAATCTCGTCCGCGTGTCGAAAACGCTCGCTCCCGATCGACGTGATGATGACAAGCAACATCACCACTGATCGAGAGGGATGAACGACATGACGCGCTACATGGGACTGGTCCGGATGGAAGAGGGCATTGCCCCTCCGCCGCAGGCGATGATGGACGCGATGGGTGAGTTCGTCGCCAAGGCGGTCGCTGCCGGGGTGTTCATCGACGGCGGCGGCCTGTTCGGCACCGAGGATGCGATCAACTTCGTGATCGCCGAGGGCGCCGTCACCGAGGTGGACGGCCCGTACGCCGAGGCCAAGGAGATCGTCGGTGGCTGGTCGCTGCTGGAGTTCGACACGCAGGAGGCTGCCATCGAGAACGCACGGGAGATGGCGCAGCTGCATGCCGACCACTGGCCGGATCAGAAGGTGGTCATCACGCTGCGACAGGTCGCCGGCGGGCCCGATCAGTCGCAGTAGTCCATCTAGGCTGGCGTCATGTCGGACGCCAGCACCAGCGAGGCCATCACGACGGTCTGGCGGCAGCAGGCGCCCCAGATCGTCGCGGCGCTCGTGCGCATGACACGTGACCTGGCGCTGGCCGAGGACGCCACGCAGGACGCGCTCGTCGCAGCACTGGAGCAGTGGCCGGGCGGCGGGATCCCGGAGAATCCCGCCGCCTGGCTGATGACCACCGCCAAGCGGCGCGCCGTCGACGTCATCCGACGGGCTGAGTCGCTGCGCCGCAAGACCGCCGAGCTGGAGCAGTCGTCACGAGAGGTGGATGCCGTGCCTGATCTGGACGACCAGGTCGACCACATCGAGGACGACGTGCTGCGGCTGATGTTCCTGTGCTGCCACCCGTCGCTGACGCCGCCGTCGCGGGCGGCCCTGACGCTGCGGATGGTCGGTGGTCTGACCACCATCGAGATCGCCCGCGGCTTCCTGGTGGCCGACTCCACCATGGGTCAGCGGATCGCTCGGGCCAAGAAGACTCTGGCCGAGGCGCGGGCCGAGTTCGCCGTCCCGACCGGTCCCGAGCGCGCCGAGCGACTCGCTGACGTGATGGCGGTCCTCTATCTGATCTTCAACGAGGGCTACTCCGCCACCGCGGGCGAGGACTGGACTCGCCCCGATCTGGTCGCGGAAGCCACGCGGCTGGCTGGGATGCTGGCCGAGCTGGCCCCTGACGAGCCGGAGGTGCACGGACTGCGGGCGCTGCTGGAGCTGCAGGGGTCCCGACTCGCGGCTCGCCTCGACGCGTCCGGTGGACCGGTGCTGCTGGAGGACCAGGACCGAGGACGGTGGGACCAGCTGGGTATTCGCCGCGGGCTCGTGGCGCTGGCCCGGGCCGAGCGGCTGGGGGCCCAGGGCGCGCCGATCGGGTCGTACTGCCTGCAGGCTGCGATCGCCGCCCAGCATGCCGGGGCCGAGAGTGCCGCAGCCACGAACTGGATCCGGATCGCCGGACT
>JBBSKV010000116.1:0-5851 GCA_038255955.1 Propionibacteriales bacterium | reverse complement strand
CCCACCGCGGCGATCCTGTCCGGGTCGATGCTTCTGGAGCACCTCGGACACCACGCTGCCGCTGCGCAGATCGCCGCTGCCGTCGAGGCCGACATCGCAGCCCGCGGACCCGGCGGCAGTGAACACAGCTCAGGGGCCCGGAGCACCGAGCAGGTGGGTGAGGCGATCGCGGCTCGCGTCGCCGAGACGGTGGCGGTGTCATGACCCTCACCGCGTTCGACGCCCGACTCGAGCCGAATCCGCACGCCAAGACCGACGCCGAGCGTGAGGAGATCCTCGCCAACCCCGGTTTCGGGACGAACTTCACCGACCACATGTTCGTGGCCGACTGGACCGCCGAGGACGGCTGGCACGACCCGCGGGTCGTGCCGTACGGCCCGATCACGCTCGATCCGTCGGCTGCCGTGCTGCACTACGCCCAGGAGATCTTCGAGGGCCTCAAGGCCTATGCGCACGATGACTCGGTCCAGCTGTTCCGCGCCGATCAGAACGCGGACCGGATGCAGCGCTCGGCGCAGCGGCTGGCCCTGCCGGAGCTGCCGGTGGAATGGTTCCTCGGGTCGATCGACGCACTCGTCGAGGCGGACCGCGCATGGGTCCCCTCCGGTGGGGAGAAGAGCCTGTACCTGCGGCCGTTCATGTACGCATCCGAGTCGTTCCTGGGGGTCCGGCCGGCCGCCAAGGTGACCTACAGCGTGATCGCCTCACCGGCGGGGGCCTACTTCAAGGGTGGACTCAAGCCGGTGTCGATCTGGCTGTCCACCACGTTCACCCGCGCAGGGGCGGGGGGCACTGGCGCCGCCAAGTGCGGTGGCAATTATGCCGCCAGCCTGCTGCCCCAGCAGGAAGGCATCGCCCACGGCTGCGACCAGGTGGTGTTCCTCGACTCGATCGAACAGACCTGGATCGAGGAGCTGGGCGGCATGAACCTGTTCTTCGTGCAGTCCGACGGCTCGATCGTCACGCCTGCGCTGACCGGGTCGATCCTCGAGGGCATCACGCGCGACAGCATCCTCACGCTGGCGGCCGATCTCGGCCACGAGGTGACGCAGCGACGCGTCAGCCTGGACGAGTGGCGAACTGGCGTCGCGGACGGCACGATCACCGAGATCTTTGCGTGCGGCACCGCCGCCGTCGTGACCCCCGTGGGAACCCTGCGGTGGGAGGGCGGCGAGATCACCTGCGGCACCGGCGAGGCCGGCCAGGTCACCTCCCAGATCCGTTCAGCGCTCGTCGACATCCAGTACGGACGCGCCGAGGACCGGCACGGCTGGATGCGTCCCGTCGGCGGACCCTCAGACGCGTAGCCTGTTGCTCGGGTCACACCTCCGGCTGACCCGCAGCGAGGAGCCGTGGAGCACGCATGACAGTTGACTCAGTGGAATCAGACACGAACGCGGAGTTCCGCACCGAGCACGACCTGATCGGCGACCGCGACGTTCCGCTGGAGGCCTACTGGGGAGTCCACACGCTGCGAGCGCTGGAGAACTTCCCGATCACCGGGATCGAGATCGGGGTCAGCCCGTACCTCGTCGGGGCACTTGCCGCTGTCAAGGAGGCCGCCGCGACGGCGAATCACGATCTCGGGCTGCTCGATGACGAACGATTCGCCGCGATCCAGGCCGCCTGCGAGGAGATTCGCGGCGGGGCCCTGCACGACGAGTTCGTGGTCGACGTCATCCAGGGCGGCGCCGGCACGTCGTCGAACATGAACGCCAACGAGGTCATCGCCAATCGGGCCCTGGAGCTGATGGGGCACGCCAAGGGCGATTACGGCTTCCTGCACCCGAACGAGCACGTCAACCTCAGCCAGTCGACCAACGACGTCTACCCGACGGCCGTCAAAATCGCGATCATCCTGGCGACGCACGCGCTGCTGGAGGCCATGGAGACGTTGGAGACCTCGTTCGCTGCCAAGGCCGACGAGTTCCACGACGTCCTGAAGATGGGCCGCACCCAGCTGCAGGACGCGGTCCCGATGACGTTGGGCCAGGAGTTCCGCACCTACTCGCTGATGATCGGCGAGGACCGGGCCCGGCTGTCCGAGGCGGTCCTGCTGCTGCACGAGATCAACCTCGGTGCGACCGCCATCGGCACCCAGCTCAACGCGCCGGCCGGCTACGTCCCGTCGGCGTGCTCCCACCTGACCCGGCTGACCGGGCTGCCGCTGGTCAGCGCCGTCGACCTGATCGAGGCGACCCAGGACTGCGGGGCGTTCGTTCAGCTGTCCGGCACGCTCAAGCGCGTCGCGGTCAAGCTGTCCAAGATCTGCAACGACCTGCGGCTGCTCTCCTCGGGCCCGCGTGCGGGTCTCAACGAGATCAACCTGCCGGCCGTGCAGGCCGGGTCGAGCATCATGCCCGGCAAGGTCAACCCGGTCATCCCCGAGGTCGTCAACCAGGTGGCCTTCCAGATCATCGGGCACGACATGACCGTCACCATGGCGGCCGAGGCCGGTCAGCTGCAGCTGAACGCCTTCGAGCCCATCATCTGCTACTCGCTGTCGGCGGGGTTGTCCCGCATGCGAGAGGCGGTGCTGGTGCTCGCCACGCGCTGCGTCGACGGGATCACCGCCAACGTCGAGCTGCTGCGCGCCGAGGTCGAGAACTCGATCGGACTCGTCACGGCGCTCAACCCCTACATCGGGTATGCAGCGGCCAACGACGTCGCCAAGGAGGCGCTCGCCACGGGTCGTGGCGTGGCCGAGCTGGTGCTGGAGAAGGGACTGCTTCCTCCCGAGCAGCTGGCCGCCATCCTGCGGCCCGAGACGCTGGCCAACCTCGCCCCACGGCCGTGAACGCCCCACGGTGCTAATCTCAGCCCGATTCGCGTGCGAGAGGGGTTGAGATGGCCGGGCCGGTGTTCGCCATACCCCTGACCTTCTCCGAATCCTCCGGAGGTCGAACCCGGGCCGTGTTCCAACGGGCGAGCATCCTGGCCACGGCTGCGAGTCCCGTCACTCTCCTGACCTTCAACTTCCGCACGCAGTACCCCGACATCGTGCACGCGTGGCGGCAGCGCACGTCAGCGGGTCGGCACGTGCACCACCTCAACTTGTTCGAGCACTTCGCCGAGGAGAGCATCTTCGATCGCTCCGAGGGCGTCATGCTGTACGAGCCCCCGAGCGGGGTGAAGGCCAGGTTCGTGGAGGACGACAACACGTGGGTCCTCGGCAAGGGACCCAACCGCCAGGTGGCCTACCTGCACCCCGATGGAACGCTGATGAGCATCCGACAGCTCCGCGACGGCGCCAAGGTGATGCGTACCGACGTCGACGCGCAGCAGCGACCGGTCCGACGGCTGCACTTCGAGCCCGATCGTCCGGATCGGGCATCGCTGATCGAGTACGTGACCCACGACGACCGCGTGTATCTCCAGACGCGTCGCGATGGACTTCGCGCGGAGGGTTCGACGGACGGGTCGGGCGACGAGTCCTCGCACCAGGTGATCCGACCCGACGGCCAGCGGATGGATCTGTCGTCCTCGGGAGACCTGTGGGCGCGCTTCATCGCCGATCTGGCGCAGCGGCATCCGGACGCGGTCTTCATCGTCGACGACCGCAAGGCCGACGAGGCGGTGACCAACAATCCGTGGATCGACCGGATCCCGTCGGTCGCGGCCATCCACAGCTCTCACCGCACGCAGGAATCGTTCCAGACGCTGAACGCCGCGGCGCTGGCCCGCTCCGATCAGTTCGGGGCCGTCGTGGTGCTGACGCGGGAGCAGGCTGCCGACGCGGTCCGCGACGGACTGGTCGATCAGCCTCCCAGCGTCATTCCGCACGCGGCTCCGGCCCGCCGACGCAGGTGGTGGGCCAGACCGCGCATCGACGTGGTCATGGTGGCGCGGCTGACGCCGATCAAGCAGGTGGAGCAGGCCATCTCGGCGTTCGGCATGGTCGTCGCCGCCCGACCGAGTGCCCGCATGGAGATCTGGGGAACCGGCGAGCTGGCCGATCAGCTGGAGTCGATGATCTCCGAGGCAGGACTCAGCGACTCGATCGCCATGAAGGGCTACACCGACGATCCCCTGGACACGGTCGCCCGGGGTCGACTGTCGATCTTCACGTCGCGCGCCGAGGGATTCGGGCTGGTGATGGCCGAAGCCCTCAGCCAGGGCGTGCCTGCGGTGTCGTACCGCTACGCCTACGGTCCCGAGGACATGATCGAGGACGGGGTCAACGGAGTGCTCGTGCCCGCCGACGACCCCGCAGCACTCGCGGCCGCCGTGGTGGAGCTGCTGGCCGACCCCCGACGGCTGCGCCAGATGTCCCGGGCAGCGGGGAAGTCGATGCAGCGCTACCGCGTGAACCAGTTCCGCGCCTCCTGGAACGAGCTGCTCGACCAGGTACGCAGCCACCCCGGCTCGTCCCAGCAGCAACCCGTGCTGACGGACTGAGAAAGCTAACGGACTGAGAACAGGTCGGTCCCAGGATCGCCGAGCAGGGTGAGCACCAGCTCGCCGTCGTGGAAGGCGATCAGCAGATTGGTTCTGGGGATCTCGGGTCCGGTCTGGTCGACCTGGTCCCCGTACGCGAGGGCGATGTCGTGCAGAGTCACCGTGGCCGGACCGACGGGATCGTGGGCCGGCCATTCAGTCAGCAGTCGTTGGGCCAGCCCGAGCATCAGGGCGATCGACGGAGCGGCCGCTTCCGGGTCGACGTCATCGAGACGCACCTCGGGCAGTCCGAAGGCCTCGAGCCCGCGGGTCGTCAGGCCGGTGGAGTCCACATCCACGGCGACCCACTCAGCAGCGGCGGTGGTGACCGGACCGCTGACCATCCGCGGGACGGCGAGATCGATGACGACCCCATCGTGCTGGGAGGCGAACACCATGGCGTCCTCGCGGGCGCGCCTGGCCGCCGAGGCGGCGTCGGCGGTGGACGTCTCAGTGAGGAAGACACGCGCGTGGGGGCGGGTCTCGAGCCGGGCGACCTCGTCAGCGGTGGCGCCGAATCGCCGCAGCAGCGATCCGCCGGGCGCCGGGAAGTCCGCAGCCCCCTCGACGGGTGCGGCGGTGAAGACCCCGTGCGCCGAACGGCAGCGGTCGGGCACGGGGATCAAGCGGTTCACGACGGGAGGTCGCCGACCTGCACCACGAGCTTGCCGAAGTTCGCGCCGCGCAGCATTCCCATGAACGCCTCGGGAGCCGCCTCCAGCCCCTGCACCACGTCCTCGCGATAGGCGATCGTGCCATCGGCGACGAGCGGGCCGACGGTGCGATGGAAGTCGCCGAGGTGCGAGGCGAAGTCGGACTGGATGAAGCCCTGGATGCGCAGCCGCTTGCGCAGCACGGCGCCCATCAGCGCCGGCATCCGGTCGGGTCCTGCGGGAGCCTCGGTGTCGTTGTAGGTGGCGACGACGCCACACACCGGGACGCGGGCGAAGTCGTTCAGACGCCGCAGGACGGCATCCCACACGGCCCCGCCGACATTCTCGAAGTAGACGTCGATCCCGTCCGGCGTGGCCGCCTTGAGATCCTCGACGAACGTGGGGGAGCGGTGGTCGATCGACGCGTCGAAGCCGATCTCGTCCAGATAGGCGCACTTCTCGGGACCGCCTGCGATCCCCACGGCGCGGGCGCCGGCGCGCTGCGCGAGCTGACCGACCAACGAGCCGACGGGTCCGGTGGCTGCTGCGACGACGACCGTCTCACCCTCCTTGGGCTGACCGATCTCGGCGAGCCCGGCGTACGCGGTGAAGCCCGGCATTCCCAGCACTCCGAGCGCGGTCGACAGCGGCGCCCGGCTCGGGTCGAGCTTGCGGACGGCCTTGGCCGATGCCACGGCGTGGGTCGACCACGTCGAGAAGGCGAGCACGACGTCGCCTGGTGCGAAGTCGTCGCTGCGGCT
>JBBSKV010000115.1:0-5863 GCA_038255955.1 Propionibacteriales bacterium | reverse complement strand
CGACTCGCTGCCCGCCTACAGCCGCTCGCAGGTCGAGGGCGGCATCGAGGCCCAGAGTCGTGCCGACGCGGAGGCGATCATCGCCAACCTCGACCAGTTCGTCGAACCCGAACCCGAACCCACCCCGTCCCCCTCGCCCACGCCGACCAAGTCAGCCACGCCGGAGAAGACCTGATGGCCGCGAACAGCACGCCCGTCTGGGTACCGCGCAAACGGCGCGGCGCCGAGATGACCCTCACGGCCATGGCCGTCCTGATCAGCGTGCTCGCCTACGCCGCGGTCGGGCTCGGCACCACCGGCTCCATCCCCGCCGATACCTTCAAGCTGGGTGGCGCCGTGGTGGTGGTGGCCATCGCCACCCACCTGATCGTCCGGCGACTCGCGCCCTACGCGGACCCCGTGCTGCTGCCACTGGTCATCTGCCTCAACGGGCTCGGGCTCGCGATGATCTACCGCATCGACCAGGACTGCACCGACTTCTGCCTCGGCGGCAACTACACTCCGTTGGCCAACCCGCAGCTGTTGTGGACCGCGATCGGCATCTTCGCCTTCACCACGGTCCTGTTCGTGGTGCGCGACCACCGCTCGTTGCAGCGCCTCACCTACTCGTTCGGCTTTGCGGCCATCGTGCTGCTGATCCTGCCCCTGCTGCCGGGCATCGGTCAGAACATCCGCGGCGCCCGCATCTGGATCAACGTCGGCCCGTTCAGCTTCCAGCCCGGCGAGGCCGCCAAGATCTGCCTGGCCATCTTCTTCGCCGGCTATCTCGTGGTGCACAAGGACGCCCTGGCGCTGGCCGGCCGACGCGTGCTCAACATCGACCTGCCCCGCGGCCGCGACCTGGGGCCGATCCTGGCCGGCTGGCTGATCAGCATCGGGATCCTGGTCTTCCAGCGAGATCTCGGCTCGTCGCTGCTGTTCTTCGGCCTGTTCGTCGTCATGCTCTACATCGCCACCGAGCGGCCCGGCTGGCTGGTCGTCGGTGGCGTGCTGTTCGCCGCCGGATCCTACTTCGGCTACCTCGCCTTCGGCCACGTGCGGGCCCGCTTCGACGTGTGGCTCGACCCGTTCGGCGACCCGGACCGGAACGGCCAGATCATCAACTCGCTGTTCGGCCTCGCGCACGGTGGGCTCCTCGGACAAGGTCTGGGTGAGGGCAGTCCCCAGCTCACGCCGTTCAGCTTCTCCGACTTCATCATCGGCGCCATGGGTGAGGAGCTCGGCCTGACCGGGCTCATGGCGATCCTGCTGATGTACGGCCTGATCGTCGAGCGCGGCCTGCGCATCGCGCTGACCTGCCGCGATGCCTTCGGCAAGCTGCTCGCTGCCGGCCTGGCCGTGTCGTTCGCGCTGCAGGTCTTCGTCGTCGTGGGTGGCGTGACGCGGCTGATCCCGCTGACCGGCCTCACGACGCCGTTTCTGGCCCAAGGCGGTTCCTCGATCGTGATGAACTGGGCGATCATCGCCCTGCTGCTGCGCATCAGCGACCAGACCCGTCGTCCCGCCCCCGAGATCTCCTCGTTCGACAGCGATGAGGAGACGCAAGTGGTGAAGCTCGCGTGAACAAGCCGATCCGCTATCTGGCCATCGCCTGCCTGGTGATGTTCCTGGCCCTGGTGGCCAACGTGAACTACGTGCAGTACGTCGACGCCGACAACCTGAACGACAAGGCCGGCAACCGTCGGGTCATCGACGAGGAGTACTCGCGCGATCGCGGCCCCATCCTGGTGGCTGGCGAACCGGTCGCGCAGAGCGTCAAGAGCGACGACCAGTACAAGTTCCAGCGCACCTACCCCGACAGCGGCCTGTACGCCCACCTGACCGGCTACTTCTCCTACGTCTACGGCCAGGGCGCCATCGAGCGGTCCGAGAACCGGGTGCTGTCCGGGAGCGACAACCGGTTGTTCGTGAACCGGGTCGTCGATCTGCTGTCCAACAAGCAGCCCAAGGGCGGCAGCGTCGAGCTGACCCTGGACCCCCTTGCACAAAAGACCGCCGCAGAGGGGCTCGAAGCGCTCGGCAAGGGAACCAAGGGAGCCGTCGCGGCCATCAATCCGCAGACCGGCGCGATCCTGGCCATGGTCAGTCAGCCGTCGTACGACCCCAATCGGCTGGCCAGCCACGACTTCTCCAAGGTGGCCAAGGCGTGGGACTCGCTCACCACCGATGACGACCAGCCGATGCTGAACCGCGCCACGCAGCAGATCCTGCCGCCGGGCTCCACGTTCAAGCTGGTCACAGCGGCTGCCGCGCTCGAGAACGGCGTGGTCGACGACATCGACGACAAGGTCAAGGCCGGCCGCACGCTGTCGTTCCCGGGCATCGAGTACACGTTGCCCAACGAGAACGGCGGCAACTGCGGCGGCGAGAAGATCACCTTCGAGCGCGCGCTCAACGTGTCGTGCAATGTCGCCTTCGGTGCGCTGGCCGGCGAGGTGGGCCAGAAGAAGCTCGCCGAGCAGGCAGCCAAGTTCGGCTTCGGCACCGATCCGCTGGACGGCATCCCGCTGAGCCCCAGCCGGTTCACCGCCGAGGGCACCGACCTCGAGGCGCCTCAGCTCGCCCAGTCCGGCATCGGCCAGTTCGAGGTCTCGACCACCCCGCTGCAGATGGCGATGGTGGCAGGCGGCGTCGCCAACGACGGCGACGTCATGAAGCCGTACCTGATCAAGTCCGTGCGCTCGCCCAGCCTCAGCGTGCTCGAGGCGCCCAAGCCGGAGAAGTTCGGCCAGGCGATGAGCGCCAAGAACGCCGGCAAGCTCAAGCAGATGATGATCAGCACCGTCGAGCAGGGCACCGCGACGTCGGCGCAGATCGGTGGCGTCGAGGTGGGCGCCAAGACCGGCACCGCTCAGTCCACCACCGACCGACCGCCGTACGCCTGGTTCGTGGCGTTCGCCCCGGCCGAGGACCCGAAGGTGGCGGTCGCCGTGGTGGTCGAGTCCAGCAGCACGGCCCGCGACGAGATCGCCGGCGGACGCCTGGCCGGACCCATCGCCCGCTCCGTCATGGAGGCCGTGCTCGGCAAATGACCACCTCCACGCCTCAATCACCGTCCACGCATCACACTCTGGGAGACTGACCACATGACCGAATCCGGCGACGAGACGATCCGCCTCGGCGATCGCTACGAGCTCGGCGGCCTGTTGGGTCGCGGCGGCATGGCCGACGTCCGGGTCGGGCGCGACCTGCGTCTCGGCCGCACGGTGGCGGTCAAGCAGCTGCGCACGGATCTCTCGGCAGACGACACCTTCCAGGCCCGATTCCGCCGCGAGGCGCAGTCATCGGCAGCCTTGAACCATCCGTCGATCGTGGCGGTGTACGACACCGGCGAGTCGATCGACTCCCACGGGGCGCACGTGCCGTACATCGTGATGGAGTACGTGGAGGGCCAGACCCTGCGCGACATCCTGCGCGGTGCCGAGAACGGTCGCAAGATCCTGCCCGAACGTGCCCTCTCGATCAGTGCCGACGTGCTCAGCGCGCTGGACTACAGCCACCGCTCCGGCATCATCCACCGCGACATCAAGCCGGCCAACGTCATGGTCACGCCCGCCGGCCTGGTCAAGGTGATGGACTTCGGCATCGCTCGCGCCATCGCCGACACCTCATCGGCCATGACGCAGACCGCCGCCGTCATCGGAACCGCGCAGTACCTGTCGCCCGAACAGGCCCGCGGCGAGACCGTCGATGCTCGCAGCGACATCTATTCGGCCGGCTGCCTGCTGTTCGAGCTGCTCACGGGTCGGCCGCCATTCGTCGGCGAGAGCCCGGTGTCGGTCGCCTACCAGCACGTGCGCGAGATTCCGAAGGCTCCGTCCGAGCTGAACCCCGAGGTCAGCGAGTCCGTCGATCACATCGTGGCCAAGTCCTTGGCCAAGCGGGTCGAGGACCGCTACCAGAGCGCCGCGGACATGCGCAAGGACATCGATCGCGTGCTGGCCGGCGGCGAGATCGAGGCCGGAACCGCCACCACCGCAGTGGTCGGCGCTGCCACGGCCGTGGTTCCCGCCGTCGCCGCCGCTGCCACCCGTCCCGAGCCCGGCGCGCGCCGTGCAGTTCCCGACGAGGACGAGGAGTCCGGGAGCCGCTGGTGGATCGCCGCCGTGGTCGGCCTGCTGCTCGTCGTGGGCGCCATCATCGCGATCCTGCTGATCAACGACGGTGGTGGGGAGGAAGCCCCTCCGTCCACGGTGGCGATTCCGGCCGTCGCTGGCAAGGAGGAGCAGGTCGCGACGCGTCTGCTCACCGACGCCGGGTTCCAGGTCGACAAGGAGGAGCGCGCCGACGCCGACATCGCCGAGGGCCGCGTCATCGAGTCCGACCCGCCCGAAGGCACTGACGCGGAGGCGGGCAGCACCGTCACGCTGATCCTCAGCACCGGCCCCGAGCAGGTCTCCATCCCCGACCTGCAGGGCTTCAGCTACGACAGCGCCAAGCAGCGCCTGGAGGATCTGGGCCTGAAGGTCAAGAAGACCACCGCCGACGACCAGGCCGAGGCCGATCAGGTCATCAACACCAACCCCACGTCCGGCGAGTCCGTCGAAGTCGGCTCCACGGTCACGATCATCGTGTCGCGGGGCCAGACCACCGTGCCCAACGTCGTCAACTCCAAGCAGTCCGACGCCCAGAAGGCCCTCGAGGAGGCTGGGCTCAAGGTGACCGTCGAGGAGGATCCGGCCGCCACGCAGGAGAAGGGCATCGTGTCCGACCAGTCGCTCGCCAGCGGTCAGCGGGTTCCCCGGGGCACGTCGATCACCATCACGGTGTCGAGCAAGCCCGACGAGCCCGAGCCCGAGGTCGCTGACGGAGTGGCCGAGCAGGACAACGGGCCCGGCCAGTAGTGGTCAGGACCGGCCGGCGGTCGACTGCGCGTACTGCACGCTGATCTGACCGCTGTAGGCCGGCACGTCCAGGTCGTCGGTGGCGCCAATCTTCAGGCCGAGCTGGTACTCGCGGGCGTAGTCGGCATAGGTGACCGTCTCGGGCGTGGTGTCGATCGCGGCGAGCATCCCGTCGACGTCGCCGACGGCCGCGATGCGGTACGGCGGCGAGTACGGAACGCCCTCGAGCAGCACCGTGTTGCCCACGCACTTGATTCCCGTGGTCGAGATCAGCCGCTGCCCCTGCAGCGAGATGGCCTCGGCCCCTCCGGCCCACAGCGCGTTCACGTAGGCCTGGATGTCCTGCTCGTGCACCACGAGAACGTTGGGGTCCAGGCCCTCGCGCCCGGCGCTGCGCGGGGCGTCGTCGAGGACGACCCGCACCCCGGGGCCACGAGCGGGCGTCATGCCGGTGACCGGCTCCAGGTCGGACACCTGGTCCTTCAGGTCGTTGATCATGGTGCCGCCGACGCTGCCGGTCATTCCGTCGATCTTGCGCTGCAGGTCACGCGCGGTGTCACGCTGGTCGTCGACGCGCTGGGCTCGATCACGCAGCAAGGAGTTCAGGTCGCCGCCAGCCGGTCGCAGATCGTCGCCCGCGGCGCTGACCCCGGCCGTGACGAACAGCAGTCCGGTGGCGGCGCACACCGCCATGACGGACAGGGGCCAGCGCTGTTCGGCGTGCGAACCACGCTGCATGCCCCACTTGATCGCCATTCGGCCTCCACGTCTGCGACTCCCCGCGCCGGACGCGGGCGAAGCCCTTGAGACTAGGCTAGAGGAGACCATGTCATACCGCGGCGTCAGCGCCGCCTCGTCTGGTGGAACCCGTGGCCCGAGAGAAGTCCCCCGAGGGACCGAAGCCTCAGCGGATCGGCAATCGCTGGGCCGGCCCCGCCATGATGATCTCGGCCATCTTCGGCCTGCTGTGGATCGTCATCTTCTACGTGCTCAATGGTCAGATCACCGACTACCCGTCG
>JBBSKV010000114.1:0-5882 GCA_038255955.1 Propionibacteriales bacterium | reverse complement strand
GACAGCGTCCATCCCGGTCATCAGATCGGCGTTGGAGCCGGATCGCGCCCCGCCGTCCACGTAGGTGCCGCCGTCGATCGGGATGGGCGGGTAGACCAGCGGCACGGCGCAGCTGGCGTTGACCGCGTCCGCGAGGGACACCGCGGGGCGGGTCGTGCGAGGACCGAAGGTCGCCAGTTCCCCGGTCGCGACGTCGACGGCCGTGACCACGAGATCCCGGTCAGGCCAGGTCAGTCCGCTGATGCGCTGATCCACCTGCGCGTAGCGATCTGCCACTGTGGGCGTCTTGCCCTGCGCGGCCGCCTGCACCGAGGCGGCTCCCAGGATCCGACCGAATCGGGCCACGTCGCCGCGCGCCCGCAGCAGCGAGAAGGCGAACGTGCCGACCACGCCGAGCCCGATCGAGGCGAGCGGCGCATCGTCGGCCGGCGGCAGGAGCTGGCGCCGATAGAGCTCCTCGAGCCCGATGTCGCTGGTGACCTGCGCCCCGACGATCGATCCGGCCGACGTGCCGACGATGCGATCAGCGTCGGTCAGGTCGAGTCCGGCCTCGGCCAGCCCCCACAGCAGACCGGTCTCCCACGCGATCCCCGTGATTCCGCCGCCGCCCAGGACCAGTCCTCGTGAAGTCATGAGAACACTGTCGCAGCAGCGATGGGTCGCGGTTGTCACTCAACCCCATCGGCGCTGACACGGTTCAATTCTGACCTGCAACCGGGGTGAGGGCGGTGTACTCAGTGAACAGGGGTCGAGGAGCGGGAGTCCAGGAGGCGCCGGGTGAGGCCGACCCCGACGGCCATGGCGGCGACGGCGACCCAGGAGGCGACGTTGAGCTGGGCGGCGCCGGACAGTCCGTGCCCGAGGTTGCAGCCGCCGGCGATCCACCCGCCCGCACCGAGCAGGAAGCCGCCCACGGCCAGCTGGCCGTACCGCACGGGGGTCTCGCCGCGGGGGCGCCAGTCACCTGTTCGCCGGGCCGCGACGTGCGCACCGGGGACCAGGCCGAGCAGGAACGCGATCAGCCACCACATGGGGTTGCCCGCCTCGATGCTGGCCGAGGCGCCGACGGTGCTCGGACCGAACGACGCATCACCTGCCCCCGCCAGCACCCAGCCGAGAATCACGACGGCGCCGAGCGCGACGCCCGTCCGGGGCCAGGTCCAGGTGTTCGTCGGCTGTGAGTCGTCGAAGGCGCCACGGGCGGAACCGCGCCCCTCGCGCTTGACCAGCACGCGGCAGATCGCCACGACGGCGATCAGCAGCAGGACCGCACCCGGCAGGCGGGGCACGCCCAGCACGCCCGTGATGGTTCCCTCGGTCCCACCGTCCAGCACCGTCGGTCCGGGCACGTCGATCCGGGTGGCGACGAGCTCCCCGGCGATCCAGCCGGCGATGCCGACGACCGAACCGAGCATGCCCGCGCCCAGCTTGTAGAACAGCCCGGACGCGCAGGTGCGGCCCACGGCCATGCCCGCGCCGATCAGCAGACCACCGACGATGTTGCCCACCGGCCGGAAGGCCAGACCCTCGTTCAGCTGGTCGAACGCCGACGAGGCGTAGAGCAGCGACAGTCCGACCGCGGCGATCGCCACCCCGAGCAACCAGCCGCGCAGCAATCGGGTCGATCCGGTCCACGCGGTGGCGAACATGGAGTGGAAGCACAGCCCCGATCGCTGCAGCACGAAGCCGAGCGCAGCGCCAGCGAGAACTCCGGTGATCAGCATGAGCAACATGCGTCGATCCTGTCAGGCCGGGGGACCGCTGACCCGCTCATGTGCTCGCGAGACGGCGGGGTCGTCGCGTGCCAGACTTGCTGCATGGATGTCAGGCCGTACGACGCGCTCCTGCTGGTCTCGTTCGGAGGGCCGGAGCACCCCGATGACGTGATCCCGTTCCTGGAGAACGTGACCTCCGGTCGAGGCATCCCACGTGAGCGCCTCGCCGAAGTCGGCGAGCACTACCACCTGTTCGGCGGCAGGTCGCCGATCAACGACCTGAACCGCGAGCTGCTCGATGCGATCCGCAAGGACCTGGCAGACCGCGGCATCGACCTGCCGGTCTACTGGGGCAACCGCAACTGGGACCCGTACCTGCGCGACGCCACCCGGCAGATGGCCGCCGACGGCGTCGAACGGGCGGCGTGCTTCCTGACCAGTGCCTACTCCTCGTACTCCGGCTGCCGGCAGTACCGCGAGAACCTGCACGACGCCGTGACCGGCCTGACCATCGGCCTGGACCGGCTGCGGCACTACTTCAACCACCCCGGCTTCGTCGGCCCGTTTGTCGACGCCACTCGGGACGCGTTGGCCGCCGCGCCGCAGGGCTCCCATGTCGTGTTCGTCACCCACTCCATCCCCGACGGCATGAACGAGGGCAGCGGAGGCCCGGGCCAGCGAGCCTACGAGCGCCAGCACCAGAGCGTCGCCCAGCTGGTCGCCGAGGGTGCAGGCGCCGAGGCGTGGTCGCTGGCCTACTGCTCGCGATCCGGCTCCCCGCACGTCCCGTGGCTCGAGCCCGACATCAACGATCACCTCGAGCAGCTGTCCGAGCAGGGTGTCGAGTCCGTGGTCGTCGTGCCGATCGGCTTCATCTCCGACCACATGGAGGTCATCTACGACCTCGACACCGAAGCCAAGGCCACCGCCGAGCGACTTGGCCTGCAGTTCGACCGGGTGGACACCCCGGGGGCGGACCCCACCTTCGTGTCCATGATCGGCGATCTCCTGGTGGAGCGGGCCGCCGCAGAACGCGGCGAATCTGCGGACCGAATCGCGCTGGGGGAGTTCGCCGCCTCGCACGACCGGTGCCCGCTGGACTGCTGTCCCAACACGCGAGCCCCGCTGCCCACCATCGGTGGCGTGTGAGCCCCACGGCGCCGGACCACGGTGATCTGCTCGACCTGGCCCGCACCGTGGGCCTGGAGGCGGCTGCGTTCGTCCAGGAGTCCCGGCCGCCCGGTCGGGTCGACGTCGCGGCCACGAAGTCCAGCCCGACCGATGTCGTCACCGAGATCGACCGGGCGACCGAGGACCTGATCCGCTCCCGCATCCTGGCCGCGCGGCCCGATGACGGGTTCGTGGGCGAGGAGGGCGACGACCTGATCGGCTCCTCGGCGGTCGACTGGGTGGTCGACCCCATCGACGGCACCGTCAACTTCGTCTACGGCATCGGCGCCTACGCCGTCTCCATCGCCGCGCGGGTCCACGGCGAGGTGGTGGCCGGCTACGTCGTGTCGGTGCCCACCGGTGAGTCCTACGGAGCCGTGCTCGACCACGGGTCGTGGCGGTACGACGGCGAGCACCGCATCGTGCTGAGTGCGCCGCGCCCGCACAGCGTGGCGCACGCCCTGGTCGCCACCGGATTCAACTATCAGCCCGACATCCGCACCAAGCAGGCCGCTGCGATGGCACTGTTCCTTCCGCAGGTCCGGGACATCCGTCGCATCGGCTCGGCCGCGCTCGATCTGTGCGGCCTCGCGGAGGGGCGATATGACGCCTATGTCGAGGAAGGTCTGCACCCCTGGGACCTTGCGGCTGGGGGCCTGGTGGCCTCCGAGGCCGGGCTGGTGCTGTCGGGTCTGGACGGCCCACCAGACCTGCGCATGGTCATGGCTGCCCACCCGTCGATCGCTGAGGAATATTTCGCGCTCGTTCGCGCTTGTGGCTTTTGACAGACCATGCGGGGCTCCCCGCATGAGCGGCCAGTTGGGCGCACGCAGACCCGAAGGGGCCGTGTGGCACAATCGCGCCGACGAGGACGCAGACCTGGAGGGTTGATGGCAACCGATTACGATGCCCCACGCAAGACCGACGAGGACCAGTCCGAGGACAGCCTCGAAGAGCTGAAGGCACGTCGTCACGAGAAGAACTCGGGCAAGGTCGACGAGGACGAGACCGAAGCGGCCGAGTCGTTCGAGCTGCCCGGAGCCGACCTCTCGCACGAGGAGCTGGCCGTCCAGGTCGTTCCCCGTCAGAACGACGAGTTCACCTGCTCGTCCTGCTTCCTGGTGCACCACCGCAGCCAGCTGGCCTCGGACAAGAAGGGTGTGCTCGTCTGTCGCGACTGCGACGGCTGAGCCCCAGCGCGACTACTTCTTCTTGACGGGTGGCTCGTTCTCGAGCGGCTTCATGCCCGGAGGCAGGTGCCCGGTCGACCTGATCCAGTAGGTCGAGGCGCCGCGGCGCACGCCGATCTTGACGACCTCCACCAGCGCGCCGCCGACCATGGCCCAGGCAATGGCTTCGCCGTTGCTGACGTCGGGGTGGCGTCCGTTGGTGGGCGGCCTGCGGCCGGTCACCCCGCGCCACGCGATCATCGCGACCCGGTGGGCGAGCAGGCCGCTGACGATGGTGGAACCACGGTCCAGCACCCTCCAGCTGCTCTTGCTGCCGACGGACGACTTCGGCTTCTTGGCCTTGTCGAGCGTGTCCTTCTCAGACTTCGTGGCCACGGGCGGTCCCTTCGTGGGTCGTGCGATGAGCATTGATGGCGGCGGCGAGCTCGTCGGGATGACGGCTGGAGATCAACCAGTAGGGCGTGGGGTCCGACGGATCGTCGACGTGCACCAGCACGCCGCGGTCCAGGTACGGACGGGTCACCAGGTGGGCGCGCGCATCAGCGTCGACGCCCAGGCGGGCCCGGTACTCCGCGCGGTGCAGCGGCTCGGCAGCACCGACGAAGGCGGGGGAGAGATGGGCGGAGCCGGCGCGCACTCCGTGCTCGCTGGACGACACCTTCAGCGCCCCGTAGCGCAGCACGAGGCCGACGCTCAGCGCGCCGGCCAGGAACGTCGCGATCAGGGCTGCCGTCGTGGTGCCGATGACCAGCACGATCCAGCCACAGGTGACGGCGAACGCGACCGCACCGGCCCACCACGACGGTGGGGCGGTCAGACGCTCGGTGTGATCGGTCGGCACGGACCAAGCCTGCCTCATCTGACCGATGATCGCGTCGCCGGTAGGGTCGGATCCATGCCCGAGGTGACGATCACGCGGCTCGATCCACAGGTGCCGCTGCCGCAGTACGCGCACCCCGGCGACGCCGGAGCCGACCTGGTCAGCACCATCGACACCGTCATCGAGCCCGGAGCCCGGGTGCTGGTGCCTACCGGCATCGCGATGGCCCTGCCCGAGGGCCTCGCCGCCTTCGTGCATCCCCGATCCGGTCTGGCCCTGCGACACGGCCTGTCGATCGTCAACACCCCGGGAACGATCGACGCCGGCTATCGCGGCGAGATCAAGGTGCTGCTGGTCAATCATGATCCAGCCGAACCCGTCACGATCACGCGCGGCGACCGGATCGCCCAGCTGGTCATCCAGCGAGTCGAGATCGTCGACTTCGTCGAGACCGACGCGTTGCCCGAATCCCCGCGCGGCACGGGTGGATACGGATCCACCGGCCGCACCACCATCACCACGAACTGAGGACCCCATGGCCATCTTGCGCCGCAAGAAGAACGTCCACGCGTCCGAGTCGGTCGACGAGACCGCCAACCTCGTTGAGCCTCCCGCCCTGCGGGCCGACGGACCCTTCGACTCCTCGGAGAAGTCCATCGAAGGCGATTCGGCCTACGTCGACTTCGGTGCGCTGAAGGTGCGCGGCCGGGTCGGCTTCGAGATCCGCATGCAGGCCGACGGCGATTCCGAGAACGTCGGATCCGCAGTGCTCGTCACCGAGGACTCAGCCCTGGAGCTGCGGGCCTTCGCCTCCTCGCGATCCGGTGGTCTGTGGGACGAGGTCCGCGCCGAGCTGGTGGCCGAGGTCGAGCGGCTGGAGGGCACCTACGACCTCGTCGACGGTGTCTTCGGTCCGGAGCTGCGGCTGCGCATCCCGATCGCCATGGAGGACGGCGAGTCGGGATTCCAGCCGAGCCGCATCGTGGT
>JBBSKV010000113.1:0-5897 GCA_038255955.1 Propionibacteriales bacterium | reverse complement strand
AGCAGCTCACCCAGCGGCACGGCCGGCGGTCGGGTGCGTCCGGACACCTCGTCGGCGCCGGCGTAGGTGATGATCACGTGCTCGGTGGCTGCCATCAGGGCGTCGAGCAGGAGCTGACGGTCCTCGCTGCGCGCATCGCGTTCGCCCGTGAGCGGCCGACGCGCCAGCACGTCGTCACCATCGACCGAACCGGTGCGCGGGAAGGTGCCGTCGTCGAGGCCGAGCAGGCACACGACCCGGTGCGGCACCGCACGCATCGGCACCATGGTGCAGATGGTGATCGAGCCGGTGCGGAAGTTGGCCCGCGTGGGGCGACCCGACAGCCGCTCGCCCATCAGGGTCCGCACGTCGGAGAGCCGCAGATCCAGGGACGTGGACGTCTGGCTGACGTCGAGCGTCGCGAGCTCACGCTCGGCCTGGTGCGCCTGCCACTCATCTCCCCATCCGACGTCGGTGAGCTGGTCCAGACCCTCACGGAGCGCGGCAACCCACTCGCCGACCGGACGGGTTCCGGTCAGCCGGTCCGTGATCGACTGCAGGCGGGCGAGCATCTCGGCGAGCCGGCCCACCAGGTCGATGTCAGACGATCCGATGTCGTCGAACGGCAGGGCGGTGCCAAAGTACTGCTGGGCGTCGGCGGACACCGCGACGCCGGTGAGCATGCGGTCCAGTCCGAAGCGCCACGTGTTCTGCGGGTACTCCTGCAGACCGAAGGGCGCCCGATGATCGGCGTCGAAGGCCCACCGGACCCCGGTGGACCGCACCCACCGACCGATCGCCTCGAGATCGTCGTCGCTGAACCCGAAGCGCCGCCGCACCGGTGCGCTGGAGGCGAGGTCGAGCACCGAGCTGGCCTCGATGCGCCCGCCGGCCATCTCCAGCAACCGGCCGATGACGCCGAGCAGCGGGTTGGTCTGCACCAGCGACCGGTCGGCGAGACGGACCTGGAGCTGCTGGCCGGGGTGCCACGCCGTGCTGCCGGGGAGCCCGCCGAGACCGAAGCTGGCCTCCAGCAACGGAGCGTAGGACTCGATGTCCGGGCACATGACGACGATGTCGCGCGGCTCGAGGCTGGGATCGTCGGCGAGCAGGCCCAGGATGGCTTCGCGCAGGACCTCGACCTGACGAGCGGCTCCGTGGCAGGCGTGGACCTGGATGCTGCGATCGCCCCGATCCAGGGTCCGAGGGGCGGTCGGGACTGTGTCGGTCTCGAGGTCGTGCTGCAGCTGGCCGAGGAGCGTGTCGGGACGGGTTGGCTCGACGTCGAGGGTCACGGACGTGGCGACCGCGACGGCGAGGGTGCGCTGCAGCTCGCGCAGGTCGCGGCCCAAGGTGGCGAGGAGCGGATGGGCCACGACCGCGTGCGAGTCGTCCTCGCGACGCGGGACCGCCGCCGGCTGACCGGCGAGATGGCCCTGCAGTGCGTTCCAGAGTGCGTCCGACGGATGCGGCAACCACAGATCGACGTCGCGGTGCTCGGCGAGGGCGACGAGGAGCTCGACCTCGGTGACCGGGATGCGGGTGTGCCCGAACAGCGACAGGCGGGGTGGCAGGGCTGAGGCCGACGGGTCGGCCCGCAGGGCTTCGAGCACCGTCCAGTGCCGCTGCACCGGCGACGGCTCGCCCACCGCCGCCACCAGCCGCCGCCAGATCTCGGGCTGCCACGCGAGGTCGGAGTCGATCGAGGCACCGGCGCCGTCGGTGTCCAGGCCCTGCTCCCACTCGTGCAGCAGGGTGGGACGCTGCGTGGAGTAGCCGGCGAACAGTCGGGCCAACCGGTGCGCGACGGCGTAGCGCCGACCCGCGCGCAGGTCCGGGTCGCCACCGAGCAGAGGAACCGACTGGTGCCCCAGGTGCTGGGCCAGGGCGGTGCACCACGGCTCGCCCAGGCTGGCATCGATGACGTCCAGCAGCGGCCACACCATCGTGTCGGGCGACCACACGTCATCGGCCTGGCTGCCCACGATCTCGGCCACGATCGACCGGGGCGCACGGAACTCGACCCCTGCGCAGACGCCGTCGTCGAGGGAGCCGGTGCCCAGTGCGTGCGAGAGCCGCTGGCTGACCCAGCGCTCGACGCCGCGGGCCGGCACGATGACGAGCTCGGTGGCGAAGGGATCGGCCTGCGGGGTGCGCAGCACGTCGGCCAGGGCATCGACCAGCAGGTCGGCTCGCGGTGCGCGGGTCAACCTGAGCGTCATCGCGTCCCCCTCCCCTGCTCGGCAGTCTCGTGCCGCAGCCTAGGCCACGCCACGGACAGCGGGGACGGTCCGAATGTGCGCCCTACTTCTTGGCGACCCGCTTGGTCAGCGCGCTGGTGGCGGGGGTGGACTTGAAGCGCGCCTTGGACGCGGTGATGCGGACGGAGATCTTCTTGCCCTGCTGTGCCTTCTTGAGCACGTACGTCTTCGAGACGGCTCCCGAGATGGGCCGGTTGTCAGCCAGCCAGCGATACGTGAAGCGGTAGCCGGTGCCGTCCCACGAGCCGTTGCGGGCCGTGAGCTTCTTGCCGACGCGGGCGGTGCCGGTGATCGTGGGGCGAGTTCGCGCCGCGGGTGCGACGAAGACGTCCACCGAGAGCCGGTCGCTCTCGGCCGTCGACGTCGAGCGGTCCCCGGCGTGTTCGGCGGTCACCAGCGCGGTGATGAAGTGTCCTGCGTCGGCACGGGTGGGCACGTACGTCAGGGTCGTGCTGACGACCGCGTCCTCACCGTCGCGCAACCACTGCACCGCAAAGCGATCGGGGTCCCCGGTCCACTGGCCCGGGTTGAGCGTGAGTGTCTTGCCGACGGCGGCGGTGCCGCTGATGGTCGGCGCCGCCGTGTTCTTGAACTGATCGCCTGCCTCGGCGGGGCGCACCAGCACGAAGGCGACCAGACCGAGCACGACGGCGAGCAGGGGTGCCGCCACCGGCACGAGGACACGTCTCATGTCCGAGCAGAGGACCGAGGACCCGCTTCGTGACGCGGCCCGGCCACTGCTACTTTCACAAGGAACCCCCAGTTTCTCTCGCAAGGAGCACATCGTCGTGACCACTCCCGTCAAGGTCGCCGTCACCGGCGCTGCCGGCCAGATCGGCTACAGCCTTCTCTTCCGCATCGCCAGCGGCGCCCTGCTGGGCCCCGACACCCCTGTGCAGCTGCGCCTGCTCGAGATCACCCCGGCACTCAAGGCGCTCGAGGGCGTCGTCATGGAGCTCGACGACTGCGCGTTCCCCACCCTCGACTCGGTCGAGATCGGCGATGACGCGAACACCATCTTCGACGGCGCGAACCTCGCCCTGCTCGTCGGCGCCCGCCCGCGCGCCAAGGGCATGGAGCGCGGCGACCTGCTCGAGGCCAACGGCGCGATCTTCACGGCGCAGGGCAAGGCCCTCAACGACCACGCCGCCAGCGACATCCGCATTGGCGTGACCGGCAACCCGGCCAACACCAACGCGCTGATCGCCCAGTCCAACGCACCGGACATCCCGGCCGAGCGCTTCAGCGCGCTCACCCGCTTGGACCACAACCGTGCGCTGTCGCAGCTGGCTGCCAAGACCGGCTCCAGCGTCGCCGACATCAAGAAGATGACGATCTGGGGCAACCACTCGGCCACCCAGTACCCCGACATCTTCCACGCGGAGATCGGTGGCCGGAACGCCGCCGAGGTCGTGAACGACCAGGCCTGGATCGAGAACGACTTCATTCCCACCGTCGCCAAGCGCGGTGCGGCGATCATCGAGGCCCGCGGCGCATCCTCGGCCGCCTCGGCTGCCTCGGCCACCATCGACGCAGCCCGCGACTGGCTCACGGGCACGCCCGAGGGCGACTGGGCCTCCATGGCCGTCCGCTCCGACGGTTCCTACGGCATCCCCGAGGGCCTGATCTACTCCTACCCCGTCACCACCAAGAACGGTGAGTGGGAGATCGTCCAGGGCCTCGAGATCGACGACTTCAGCCGGGCTCGCATGGACGCCACGGCCGCCGAGCTCATCGAGGAGCGCGACGCCGTCACCGAGCTCGGTCTGATCTGAGGCCTGCCGACCCGCTTGTGAGGCGTGGCGCTGCATCTCGCCGCGAGCGGGCGCTTCTTCAGGCCTCCAAGATGGTCTTGGCCTTCTCGAGGTTGGAACGCACGTCACGTGCGTAGAGCTTGAGGACGATCGGGTCGGCGAACTTGAAGAATCCCTTCAAGGACTCCGACTCCTGGTGCCAGGTGAGCTTGGTGCCATCGCCCTCGTCCTCGTAGTGAAGCGAGAGCGTGTAGGGAATCGTGGCGTCCTGGGACACGGATTTGCTCATGCGTCCGATCTCGACCTCCACCATCTCGTCGGTCAGTTCGAGACGTCGTCCAGCCACCTTCACGGCGCCCCGGCAGATCCGGCCGACCTCCTGCTTTTCGCCGGAGACCAACTCGTACTCGATGACGTTGCTGCTGTAGACGGGCACGTTGTCGGGGTCTGTCATGAATTCCCAGACCTCCATGCGCGGCTTGTTGATGGTGACGGATTCCTCGACGGTGAGCATGGGACGGTAAACCTCTCGTTGGGGCAGGCTCGGCGACCCGCCTCTTCGGAGGCTATTCCTCATCGTTTGCTCTTGAAAAGACCTTTTAGCACTCGTCTGGCCCTGTACCTCGCACACAGACCCGCGGAACCGAGCACCTTGCGCCAACCCGTCTGGGCGTTGTCACATTGGGCTTCGTTGGTTCGTCAACCTGGTGACAGGACCAGGTGGGAGGAGTGACCAGCCGTGGAGCGTACGCACGTCTTTGAGGAAGAGCGCCCGCGCCTGCTGCGAATCGCGGCGCGCGTGCTGAACGACGGCAGTGAGGCCGAGGACGTGGTGCAGACGGCGTGGCTCCGACTGCGAAACACCGACTCCGACATCGAGAGCGTGCCGGCCTGGTTGACCACCGTGACGACGCGGCTGTGCCTGGACCGACTGCGATCACGGATCCCCGAACCTGCCGCTGAGATCCCAACGAATGGCGTCGTGACCGACCCAGCCGAGGACGTCGCGCTCGCCGAGACCGTCGGACTGGCCTTGCAAGTGGTGCTGAATCGACTCACGCCGATGGAGCGCGTGGCGTTCGTGCTGCACGACAGCTTCGGTTTCGAGTTCTCAACCATCGCCGCCGTCCTGGACACCACACCCGTGGCCGCGCGCAAGCTCGCCTCCCGAGCCCGATCGAAGGTCGTTCAGCCGGCCTCCGAAGACAGGCTGGCCGACTGGGAGGTCGTGGACGCCTTCATGGCCGCCGCCAAAAACGGCGACTTCGACAGGCTCCTGCAGCTGTTGGCTCCGGATGCCACCGTCGCGGCTGACCCAGCCGCGACCCTTCTTGGCACGCCAGAGCAAATCGCGGGGCGACACGACGTGGCCGCGTTCTTCAACGGCAGCGCCCATGCGGCCCTGTCGGTGTTCGTTGGGGATCGGCCCGGGGCCGCGTGGTACGACCGGGGAACGGCCATGGTCCTGTTCGACTTCTCGGTGGTCGGGGGCCTGGTCAACGGCATCACGTTCCGCGCCGAGCCGGAGGTGATGGCTCACGTGGTTCGACGTCACGGCCCCGAGCGCCGCACCTGATCACCACCAGATGTCACACCTGTGATGGCTCAACCGTCAAACAGATGAACGCACCTTTAGAAATGGGAGACACACGATGAAGACCATGACCTGCCGCCAGCTCGGCGGCCCTTGTGACCTGGAGCATCACGGCGAGGGTGCCAACGACGTCATCAATGCTCAAGACCGCCATCTCAAGGAAGCAGAGAAGGCCGGAGACTCGAGCCACCAGGAGGCACGCGATGCGATGAAGAGCCGCTGGCGCCATCCGAGGAAGTCCATGGGTTGGTACAACGACGCGAAGGCCGCCTTCGCCGAACTCCCCACGGACTGACCTGGGCTTGAAGT
>JBBSKV010000112.1:0-5913 GCA_038255955.1 Propionibacteriales bacterium | reverse complement strand
CTGCCCGTGCACGCCCTGGCGAATCGCGCGGTACACCGACAACCACTCCTCTAGGACATCCGCCGGAGCCTGGTGCTCCGCGAGGTTGGCCCGAGCCTCGTCCTCGGACCAGTCGACGAAGCTGAATGGTTCGTCGTACACCGTGCTGAACATCGTCGCGATCTCGTCGAAGCCCAGGGCCTGCGGCCCGGAGAGCTCATAGGTCTGCCCGGCGTGGGGTCGTGGGTCCGAGATCACGGCGGCGATCGCGGCGGCGACGTCGGCGCGAGCCACAGCCGCGACGCGTCCGTCGGCCACCGGCGCGTAGAACACGTGGCCGAGCAGGAACTCCTCCAGGGTCTCGGCAAGGAAGTTGGCCCGGAGCACCGTGTGCTCCAGCCCGGCCGCGGCCAGATAGGCCTCGGTGTCACCGTGCTGGCGTCCGATGAAGCTGGTGGCCTGCTCGCCCGCACCGGTCAACGAGAGGTACACGACCTGGCGCACGCCGGCCTGGACGGCGGCATCCACGAAGTGGTGGTGCTCGACGGTGTGGTCGGCACCATCGTGGATCGAGGTCATGAACACCGTGTCAATGCCGTCGAGTGCAGCGATCGAGCGCGCCACGTGGCCGTACTCGTGCTGGACCACCGCGGTGTGCGGCAGGTCGAGCGAGCGGTTCACGTCTCGGACCAGCAGGCGCGTGGGAACCTGTGCGTCGGACATGAGTCGTGCGACGGCCCCGCCGACGCGGCCGGTCGCTCCGGTGATGGCGACATGGGTCATGCGGAGATCCCCCTGGACTGTTCGCGCCGAATCACAGCGTCTGCGTGACGGTATCGCACGGGGCAGACAGCCGAGCCGCAAATGTGTCAGGGCGTCACGGGGGACGCCGACGAGCTCGGACTCGGGCTCGGGCTGGGACTCGGGCTGACGGACGTGGCCGAGGAGGTTGGAGCTGGCGACGGGGTGCTCGTGCCGGAGGACGGGGGCGCCCCCGTCGTCGCGGTGGCCGTGGGCGACGGGGAAGCACCCTCGGTCGGCGTCGGGGAGGCAGCGGGTGCGGCCGGCTTGCCCTGCTCCTTGTCGATGACTTCCATGATCTGTCGCTCGAACTCGTTGAGCCGGTCCTGGATGTCCGCCAGCGGAACATCGGTGATGCCGGTGCCAAACTCGCTGATCTCGTCCCAGAGGCGGGCGATCTGCTCGGTTCCAGACTCGCTCAGGGGCCCGTCGAGAGTGACGAACAGCTGCATGGCGAGGGCGTACGTGAGGCAGCTGGCACAGTCGTAGTTGACTGCGGCCGAGATGTTCTGTGGGGCGGCGATCTGGTTGTCGCCGGTCACGAGCACGACCTGGAAGGCGACGGAGACGGCCGCGCACCCTGTGCAGCTTGCCAGGGCGTACGACTCGTTGCGTTGCAGCGCCGGCGAGTCGTCGGTCACCCACACGAGCGCGAAGGCGACGTCGTACTGGACTGTCCCGTCCGTGGTGTTGACAGCCATGGCCTGGTTGTCGCCCTGGCCGGGCTTGAGCGGCTGGTTGAACGGGAACACCCACGGCTGGCTTCCCTTCTCTGCGTCCCTCGGAACCAGGATCATGGCCAGCTGCGGCCGCTCCCGGGTGGGGCGCGGGGCGTCGTCGTCCCAGACCGTCGAGAGGCGGCCCTGGCTTCCGTTGGCGAGGCCCTGCGGAGCGCTGCCGAGCGGCACGGTGCTGGCGACGTCGGCGAGCGTGCCGCGTTCGTACGCCATGATCGGCCGGTAGGTGTCCTGGTCCGGCCACCAGGCGTGGACGAGCCCGGCGGTCAGGGCGACAGCCAGCAGGCCGGCGACCGTTCGCCGGACGGGACGCCCCTCGGTTCGGTCCCACGCGCTTCGCCCCACCTGGCGGACCAGGCGGCCCACGATGATCACGATCGCCAGCAGCGGGAGAACCAGGGCGATCATCGCGAACCCGCGAGCGGCCACCTCGACCAGGTCGCCGTCGCCGAAAGCGGTGGACATCAGCGTCCGCTGCTTGCCGAGTCCGGCCCACGCCGTGCCGACGATGCGCGGGAATGCCATGACCATCGAGAACAGGGCAAACGCAAGAAGTGGCACCACGAGGGCCACCCACACCGTCACCACGGCCTTGGCCCACGGCTTGAGGATCTTCGACTCGGGCGAACCCCAGTTCCACGGAAGAAGGCCCAGGAGGGTCGGCCCGATGTGGTGGAACAGGTCCGGAACACCAGTGAGGTCCGCGAGGACGTGATACCCGTCGAACCGCACCAGCGGCGTGAGCTGACGGATCATCTGCAGGATCTGGGTGGCCACGACGAGGAGCACGGCGTCGTAGCCGGTCGCCCACCAGACGCCGACCGTGACGAGGGCGATGATGGCGTTGAAGTACAGCCCGCCGAGGTCGGTTCGGAGTCGACCGCCGCGGCCGAGGCGGTACGAGTCGGTGACGTCGGTGTAGAACGCCGGCCACACGAGGTAGAGCCCGGCGCCCATGACGCCCGGCGTGGCGCCGCCGCGCCGGGCCGCCGCGGCGTGACCGAACTCGTGGAAACCGGCGGACAGCACGGTGACGGCGACGACGATCAGCAGGAGACCCGGCTTGTTGAACGCCTCGTGAGTCGCCGACGCGAGCCCCTTTTCCAGCAGCACCCACCACGTCAGCACGAAGAACCCGGCAAGCACGGCCACGACGAGCAACGGGTTGAACAAGGCGGTGAAGGGCTGGGTGAGCCGGCGGGTGCGCTCGGGATCGGTCACGGCGTACTTGAACCGCAAGCCGAGCAGCGGCTGGGACTTGCGGGCCTGCGGCTGGGACCCGTCCGCCTCGGCGATGAGGCCGGTGTGGCAGAGCTTTCCCTCGACGAGGGTCTGGACGTTCTCGACCGTGACGTGCTTGCCGATGTCGGAGGTCACGACCTCGGCGATCTCGGCGTAGCCCCGGCGGCCGTCGATCGCCGACAACACCGCGTAGAGCACCGGGGTGAGCTGCACGACCTGACCGTCGCCGCGGCGCGCCATGGACGGGGGCGTTCGATAGCCGGATCCGGCCATCTCCCCGATCATCTGGACGCCGTCCGCGCGCGCGGGCACGGTCGAAGTAATGGTCATCGAGAACCGTGGTTACTGCTCGATGTCGGACGCCTGGTCCGAGCTTGCCTCCGCAGAGCCGGTGATGTCCTGGTTGATGATCGCGTCCTGCTGCGCGATGGAGACCGCGTTGCTGTCGACCGATCCGATGTTGGCGGCCACGGCGGCATCGATGGGTGCCGCGACATTGGCATTGGCGGCAACGGCCCCGTTGATGGGCGCTGCGATGTCGGCATTCGCATCGAGGTTGACGTCCACGTTGAGCAGGTCGCCGTCCAGGGATCCGAGGGTGCTGCCGACAGCTCCGCCGGCGTCAGTCGGAACGGTCGAGGGGTCCGGCACACCACCGGGAAGGGTGACGCCGCTGGCGTCAGCGGTGGAGTCGGCGGCCGGGGCAGCGTCGGCGCTCGTGACGTCGTCGCCCTGGTCGAGCACGCTGTCCTGAGTCGCGCTCGCGGCGGCGTCGGCATCGATGCCCTGATTGATCATGACGCCCTGATCGGCCATGGCCTGGGCGGTCGAACCGTCCGAGAGGATGTTCGCGCCCACGGCGGCGTCGATCGGCGCGGCCACGTTGGCGTTCGCGGCCACGGCCAGGTCGATCGGCGCAGCTGCGTCGATGGCCAGGTCGATGTCGGCGTTGAGGTCCAGGATCGAGACGACTTCCTTGTCGGGAAGTGCCGTGGCGCCCTGCGCCTCGAGCTCGGCGTCCGACAGTCCTTCGGGCTGCTGCTGCATGGGAGTGCTCCAATCGTCGGCGTGGGCCGCGTGCTCACGCGTGAGCGAGCACGGGTCACCCGTGCCACTTCTTCCTCCATACCCCGATCGTCCGGGACGAATCGCCCCGGACGTGAGCTCGTCAGGCGAAGCGGCGCAGCCGCAGGCTGTTGGTCACCACGAAGACCGAGCTGAAGGCCATCGTGAGACCGGCGATCAGCGGGTTGAGCAGGCCAGCTGCGGCCAGCGGGAGGGCGGCCACGTTGTACGCGAAGGCCCAGAACAAGTTGCCCTTGATGGTGCGCAGCGTGGCGCGTGACAGCCGCACCGCGTCGACCGCCGTGGCGAGGTCTCCGTGCACCAGCGTCAGGTCGGAAGCCTGGATCGCCACGTCGGTACCGGTCCCCATCGCGATGCCGAGATCGGCACCGGCCAGAGCGGCCGCGTCGTTGACGCCGTCGCCGATCATGGCCACGGTGCGGCCCTCGGCCTGCAGCTCGCGCACGGTGCGCAGCTTGTCCTGCGGCGTGACGTCGGCGATGACCCGTTCGATGCCGACCTCGGCCGCCACCTCGTCAGCCACGGCTCGGGCGTCCCCGGTGAGCAGCACCGGCTCGAGGCCGAGTCGAAGCAGGTCGGCGATCGCGGCCGCCGACGTGGGCTTGACCGTGTCGGCCACGGAGATCGTGCCGCGGAAGGTGTCGTCCCACGCGATGGCCACGCCGGTGGCGCCAGCGGGCACCTCGATGCCGCGTTCGCGCAACCAGGTGGGCCGGCCGGCCGTTGTGGCTCGTCCTTCGACGGTTCCCGTGACGCCGAAGCCGGCGTGATTGGCGAAGTCCTCGACGTCCACCGGGTCGGCCAGGGTCGCGATCGCTCGGGCCACCGGGTGCTCGGAGGCGTGCTCCAGCGAGGCGGCCATGCGCCGCAGCTCGGCGACGTCGACGCCCGGGGCCGGGTGGATCGCCGTGACGGCCATCCGGCCGGTGGTGACGGTGCCGGTCTTGTCCAGCACCACGGTGTCGACGATGCGCGTGGACTCCAGCACCTGCGGGCCCTTGATCAGGATGCCGAGCTGTGCGCCGCGACCGGTGCCGACCATCAGCGCAGTGGGCGTCGCGAGGCCGAGCGCGCAGGGGCAGGCGATGATCATGACGGCGACGGCCGCCGTGAAGGCGTGCTGCGTGCTGTCCCCGACCAGCAGCCAGACGACGAGGGTGCCGATCGACAGGACGATGACCGCAGGGACGAACCAGCTGGAGACGCGATCGGCGAGGCGCTGGACGTCGGCCTTGCCTTCCTGCGCCTCCTCGACCAGTCGGGCCATCTGGGCCAACCGGGTGTCCGAACCGACTGCGGTGGCGCGCACCACGAGGCGGCCGCCCTGGTTGACGGTGGCACCCGTGACGGTGTCGCCGACGACGACCTCGACGGGGACCGACTCGCCGGTGAGCATCGATTGATCGACCGCCGACGAGCCTTCGAGCACCTGACCGTCGGTGGCGATCTTCTCGCCGGGCCGGACGATGAACTCATCGCCTGCGACCAGGTCCGACACCGCGATCGGCTGCTCCACGCCGTCGCGGCGCACCTGCACCTCGTCGACGCCCAGATCCATCAAGGCGCGCAGCGCGGCGCTGGACTCGCGCTTGGCGTTGGCCTCCAGGTAGTTCCCGGCCAGGATGAACACAGTCACTGCGCTGGCAACCTCGAGGTAGATCTCGTCGGCCCCTCCCCCGGTCCACGACCAGTCCATCGTCATGCCGATGCGTCCGGCGTTGCCGATGAACAGGGCCCACAGGCTCCACAGGTAGGCGGCGCTGACGCCGAGGCTGATCAGGGTGTCCATGGTGGCGGCGCCGTGGCGGGCGTTGAGCACGGCCGACCAGTGGAACGGGTACGCCGACCACAGCGCGACCGGGGTGGCCAGCACGAGAGCGACCCACTGCCAACCGGCGAACTGCAGCGGCGGCACCATGGACAGCAACGCGACCGGAATCGTCAGGACGATGCCGACGAGCAGCCGGCGCCGGATGGAGTCCGCACCGTGCAGCCCACCGTGCGCGTCCGGGGACGGCTGGTCGCCACGCACGCTCGCGGAGTAGCCGGTGGCATCGACGGTGTCGAT
>JBBSKV010000111.1:0-5917 GCA_038255955.1 Propionibacteriales bacterium | reverse complement strand
GCACGGTCGCACCGCCGTGCAGCACTACTCCGGTCAGGCCGACTGGGACGCCATCGCCGAGCTGAAGGCCGCCGTCACCGAGATTCCGGTGCTCGGCAACGGCGACATCTGGGAGGCGTCCGACGCCATCCGCATGGTCGAGGAGACCGGCTGCGACGGCGTCGTCGTGGGGCGCGGCTGCCTCGGTCGACCCTGGCTGTTCCGCGACCTCGCCGCTGCGTTCGCCGGCAAGCAGGTGCAGCGCTCGACTGCGCCCGAGTCCGGCGCGGAACTTCCGTCGCTCGGCGAGGTGGCCGCCGTGATGCGCCGGCACGCCGAGCTGCTCGGCGAGCTGTCCGGCGAGGAGCGCGGCTGCGTCGAGTTCCGCAAGCACATCGCGTGGTACCTCAAGGGCTTCGCGGCCGGCAGCACGGTGCGCCAGCAGCTGGGCACCATCTCCTCGTTCGCCGACCTCGACGCCCTGCTCGACCAGCTCGACCCGACCGAGCCGTACCCGGTGCGCGAGCTCGGCACCCCCCGCGGCCGACAGGGCACGCCGAAGAAGGTCACCGTCCCGGACGGCTGGCTCGACAGCCGCGAGGTGCTCGAGCCGCTGGACCCCCTGGCCGAGGACGGCACCAGCGGCGGCTGACCTGCGAGTGGCGCAATCTGTCCCGCGAGTGGCGCAAAATGGCTCGATTTGCGACGCAACTTCGACCATTTTGCGCCACTCGCGGGGCTCTGTGCGCCACTCGCGAGGTTAGATCCGGTCGAGCTGTTGCTCCCACATCAGTCGAGCGGCGACGGCCTCGAGATGCATCGCGTCGGCGTCGACCGGGCCGGGAGGTGAGTGGACCTCGACCGTCGCCACGTCCCGCCAGCGCTGCAGCGGCCCCTGGCGCAGCTCGACCGACTGGGTCTTGTGGTGCGGCACCAGGCTGGTGGTGCGCTCGATCCAACCCTGCGAAGCGATGAAGGCGGCGGTGTCGGCGCCCGCCCAGCGGTAGCGCCAGCCGATCGGGGCGAAGATCCACGACCGCGGCGACGCGTCGGTGCGCGCCTCGGGCTCGATCTGGGTGCCCGGGATGAGCTCACCGATGATGGCTGCCGCCAGCAACGGGTCGGTGATGGGCAGCAGCGTCGAGACCGAGGAGACGCCGTCTTCGTCACTGTGTCCGGCATACCCGGCGATGTCGACCTCCAGCCGCTGCCAGCCGAACCGGCGCCACACGAACGGCTCCTTGATGGCGATGCCCTGCACGCGGTCGAACGGGATGGTCTGCGAGGTGCGCGACAGCAGACCGCGCTCGATGCGCAGGCCGCGCTCACCCCGCGAGAGCTGGAAGTCCCACTGCTCGATCACTCGCTTGGAGATGATCTGCACGATCCCCGAGCCGAATGGGAGCAGGCCACCGAGGGCCACCAGGAACTGGTCGAACCAGATCGCGGCCGTGACCACGACGACCAGACCGACGACGGCGAAGACGAAGTCCAGCGACAGCAGCGTGCCGATGATGATGCGCTGCGGCGGCACCCGGGTGATCAACGAGCGATGGTCGTCCTCGCCGACTTCGCCATCCAGCTCGACGTCCTGGCCGTGCGCCCTGGTCAGCAGCACCCGGCGCAGATCGCGCACGTCAGCCAGCGGCAGGAACCGCAGCGTGGTGCGCGAGTTGCTTCCGCCGGCCATCTCGATGCGCAGCTCGGCCAGCCCGAACAGTCGTGCCACCAGCGGCTCGGCGATGTCGACGGACTGGATGCGCTCGTACGGGATGCGGCGGGACGCCTTGGTGAGCACGCCGCTGGTGATGCGCAGCTCGGTGCCGTCGATGACGTACCGCGTGAAGTACCAGGTCAGGTAACCGAAACCGAGTCCGAACACGAGCCCGCCGACGATCGCGATCCCGGTGCTGATCAGCACGCCGAGATCGCCCCAGCCGCCACCGGTGACGGTGGAGCCGATCAGAGCGACCGCGCCGCCCACCGACCACAGCGCGCCCTGCACGACGGCCGTCAGCGGATGCGTGCGCAGGCCGACGGCCTCCTCGGCGGTCGGGTCCGGCTCAGACACCGGCGCCCCTGGACTCGCCCAGCTCGGTCAGCCGGTTGCGCAGCCGGGTCGCCTCGGCCGCGGGCAGCCCGGGGATGTTTGACGTGGTCTCGGCGCTCGCGGTGTGCAAGGTGACGGTGGCGACCCCGAAGTATCGCTGCAGGGGACCGGCCTGCACGTCGACGAACTGCATGCGCCCGTAGGGCACCGCCACGAGCCGCCTGAACATGACGCCCGACGTGACCAGCAGGTCCTCGTCGTTCTCGGCGTAGCCCCACGCGCGCTGGCTGCGTCCGGCCCAGACGTACGAACCGGCGGCCTCGGCCAGGGAGATGGTCGCCACCAGCCACGGGATCCACTGCAGGTGCGGCACGAGGAGCGCGACGACCACCGCGACGACCAGGACGACCACCGCCGGAATCGTCATGGTGATGCGGTGCATGGTTGCCAAGGACGGTGACACCCTCGTCCACGCGCCGGTCGGCGAGCTGAACAGGTCGCTTGCGGGCGTCGTCGGCTGATCCATGGGCTCAGCCTAGGAGGAGGTCGACCAGCGCCGGTCCGAGCACCTGGGGTGCTTCGATCGACGGCCAGTGCCCGAGGTCGGGAAAGGTCCGAACCGTGACGTCGGGCCGCAGGCTGGTGAGGCGGTGCACCATCTCCATGACGGCGATCGGGTCCTGCTCGCCCCACGCGACGCTGAGCCGTCCCGGGTGGTCGACCAGCGCCGCGGTCCACCGGTCCTGGTGCTCTCGCCGTTCCTCGATGTAGCGGATCAGCTTCGGCAGGAGCCGGTCGCCGTGGCGGTGCCGGATCATCGCCATCAGGTCGTCGATCGCGCCGGGTGGTGGGGGAGCGCCGGGCGCGAAGCTCTCTGCGAGGCTGCGGCGCAGGATCACACCGGGGAGCGCGATCGGCAGCGCCCGAGCCGGCAGGCGCAGCGTCAGCCGCTGACCGCGGGTCAGCCGGGCCTGGTCGATGAAGATCGATCCGTTCGTGAGCACGACGTGCCCCACGGCGGGGAGCCGTCGCGCCATCAGCTCGGCGGCCACGGTGTCGCCCATGTCGTGAGCGACCACCGAGCACTGGGTGATGTCGTGCGCAGCCAGCACCGCCTCCACGACGTCGGCCTGCCGGAACAGCGAGTAGTCGCCGTCGGCCGGCTTAGCCGACAGTCCGTATCCCGGCAGATCCAGGGTCAGCACCCGGCGGGTGCTGGCGAGCAGCGGCAGCACCTCGGCCCAGTCGAACGACGACCCGGGGAAGCCGTGCAGCAGCACCACCGGCTCCTGGTCTCCCGGATGCTGCGCCGGCACGTCGCGGACGAAGATCTCGCGCCCCAGCACCCGTTCCATGCGGCCCGAAGCCGCCCAGTCCTCGAAGCCGTGCGGTGGTGTCGTGGGGGAGCGCATGGGTCGTCACGGTAGTGCACGACCCCGATCAGGACATTTGACCGTCCGCCCGCACGGTGGGACAGTGGAGGGTGCAGACCTCAGGTGTCTGCACCTTCCCCACAGCCTCCTGATTCACCGCTCACATCGCTGGAGATTTGCCATGGCCAAAGCACTCATCGGCTTCGTCGGCGGACCCACCTCGGACCAGGTGCGTGAGACCGCGCAGCTGCGTCGTCGCATCGCCGATCTCGAGGCCGAGGTCCTACGGCTCAAGATAGAGAACGACGGTCTGCTCGCTGCCGTGCGCGAGCACATCGATCCCGTCACCGCGGGCGACCTGCTGGAGCCCGTGTCTCGCTGATCCACCGGATCACCGAGAGCACGCACTAGGGTGACTCGCAGGCATCTGCCCTGCCGGAATCAGTGCAGTCTGTTCGGAGGAACCCCGTGTACCTGAAGAGCCTCACGCTGCGTGGGTTCAAGTCGTTCGCCTCGGCAACGACCCTTCAGTTCGAACCGGGCATCACCTGCGTCGTCGGTCCCAACGGATCGGGCAAGTCCAATGTCGTCGATGCGCTCAGCTGGGTCATGGGCGAGCAGGGCGCCAAGTCCCTGCGCGGCGGCAAGATGGAGGACGTCATCTTCGCCGGCACGTCCGGGCGGCCGCCGCTGGGCCGCGCCGAGGTCGTGCTCACGATCGACAACTCCGACGGGGCCCTGCCGATCGAGTACGCCGAGGTCACCATCTCGCGCACCATGTTCCGCAACGGCGGGTCCGAGTACGCCATCAACGGAGCCACCTGCCGGCTGATCGACGTCCAGGAGCTGCTCAGCGACTCCGGCATCGGCCGCGAGATGCACGTCATCGTCGGACAGGGTCAGCTCGACAGCGTCCTGCGCGCCACCCCCGAGGAACGCCGCGGCTTCATCGAGGAGGCGGCCGGCGTCCTGAAGCATCGCAAGCGCAAGGAGAAGGCGCTGCGCAAGCTCGACTCCACGCAGGGCAATCTCACCCGCCTCAACGACGTGCTCACCGAGCTGCGCCGCCAGCTCAAGCCCTTGGGCCGGCAGGCCGAGGTCGCGCGGCGAGCCGCCGGCATCCAGGCCGAGGTGCGTGACTCCCGCGCCCGGCTGCTGGCCGACGATGTCGTCCGCGCGCAGACGGTGATCGCCGAGGAGCTCGCCGACGAGACCGCCCTGAAGGAACGCCGGCACAGCGTCGAGCAGGCGGTCGGTGACGCGCGACTGCGGGAGACCGAGCTCGAGGACCAGCTGCGTGAGGACTCGCCGCGACTGTCCGCGGCGCAGGAGACCTGGTACAGCCTCTCGGGCCTGCGCGAACGCTTCCGCGGCACTGCGGGGCTCGCCACCGAGCGCATCCGGCTGGCCGCGGTGGAGTCCGACGACCACCCCATGGGGCGCGATCCCGAGGAGCTGGAGGCCGACGCCCGTCGGGCCCGCGAGCAGCTCACCGAGCTCGGCGCCGGGGTGTCGTCGGCCACCGAGGCGCTGCAGACCGTCATCGCCGAGCGCACGGCGGCCGAGGCTGCCTTCACCGAGGAGGAGCGCAAGCTCGCCGGGTTGCTGCGGGCCGCCGCTGACAAGCGCGAGGGCCTGGCCCGACTGCACGGTCAGGTGAACGCCCTGCGCAGCAGGTCCACCGCAGCCGAGCAGGAGATCGGCCGGCTGACCGCAGCCAAGGCCGAGGTCGAGGACCGGGCCGCCACGGCGCAGCGCGAGTTCACCGGCCTGGAGAACCAGATCGCCGGTCTGGACGTCGGTGAGTCCGGACTCGACGCCGAGCTGGAGAATGCCGAGGCCGATCTGGAACGCCTGACCACCGAGCTGAGCGCGCTGTCCGCACAGGAGCAGGACGCCAAGCGCGCCCAGGCCGCCCTGCAGGCCAGACGAGAAGCCCTCGAGCTGGGCCTGGAGCGCAAGGACGGGGTCGGCGCGCTGCTGGCCGCCACCGGCGAGATCAGCGGGCTGCTCGGCTCGGTCGCTGCCCTGCTCTCGGTCCGCGATGGCTACGAGACGGCGATCGCCTCCGCGCTGGGCAGTGCGTCCGACGCCGTCGCGGTCGATCAGGTGTCCACCGCCGTCACCGCGCTGGAGAAGCTCAAGTCCGAGGACCTCGGACGCGCCGGCATGCTGCTCGGCGGTGGAGACGTCGACGACTCGACCTGGCCGGGACTGCCCGACTACGCCACGTACGCCATCGACGTCGTGGAGGCTCCGGCCGCCCTGCAGGGGGCGCTGCGCCGCTTGCTGTTCAAGGTCGCCGTGGTCGACGACCTCGACCGGGCGCGCAGCCTGGTCGAGGATTCTCCCGACGTCACGGCTGCCACACGGGACGGCGACCTGCTGGGCAAGCACTTCGCCTCGGGCGGCTCGTCCGCGTCGCAGAGCCTGATCGAGGTCCAGGCGGCCATCGGTCAGACCGAGCACGACCTCACCGACGCCCAGCACACCCTCGACCGGTTGCGCTTCGAGG
>JBBSKV010000110.1:0-5961 GCA_038255955.1 Propionibacteriales bacterium | reverse complement strand
TCGCCGAACGCGATCGAGCGCGCCGAGCCGACTGGTGTCAGCTGCACGAAGCGCATGGTCTCGTCGACCTGGACATCGTGGTCGAGGGTGAAGCCAACCTGCTCGACGTAGAAGTCGCGGGCCCGGTCGACGTCGGTGACGGGGATGAGGATGAGCTCGATCCTGCAGTCCATGGGGGTGCCTCGGTTCGGTCGTGCCGCAGGCCAGAACGCCGATACGGCGGTTCTTATCATTCTTGCTGTCGTCACGGACAGTTTTCTTCGCTCGCCTCGCGGGTATCACGAGGATCGTGGTCAGATGAGCACGCGATCACCTGGAGGTAGGGATGTACGAGCCAGCAATGACGGCCGGGGTGTCGAACGGTGGGATCTCCCACTGGTACTCAGACGTCGGCATGCCCACCCCTGGGCCGCCGTTGGCCGAGGACCTGGATGTCGACGTGTGCATCGTGGGCGGTGGCCTGACCGGACTGTGGACCGCGTACTACCTCAAGAAGGCGGACGCGAGCCTGCGCATCGCGGTGCTCGAGGCCGAGTTCGCGGGGTTCGGCGCATCGGGCCGCAACGGCGGTTGGTTGTCGTCCCTGTTGATGGGAAGCGCGGACCGATATGCGCAGGGACCGCGGGGTCGCGAGGGCGTCGTTGCCTTGGAGGCAGAGCTGCGCTCCACCGTGGACGAGGTCATCCGGACCGCCGCAGCCGAGCTCATCGACGCCGACATGGTCAAGTCCGGAGTTCTCTCCGTCGCCCGGTCGCCGGCACAGCTGAAGCGACTGCGGGAGTCCATCGAGGTGGCCTCGCCGGGCAGTCGTGTCGAGGAGCTGAGTGCGCAGGAGGTTGGCGAACGGATCCAGGTGGCCGGGGCGGTGGGTGGACGATTCAATCCGGACTGCGCTCGGATCCAGCCCGCCAAGCTGACGCGCGGGCTGGCCGACGTGGTCCGGGCGCTGGGCGTCGATCTGTTCGAGAGCACCCGGGTGCTGCGCATCGAACCGGGCGCTGCCGTCACCGCGCACGGCACCGTGCGCGCCGCCCACGTGCTGCGCTGCACCGAGGGCTACACGGCCCGCATCCGTGGGCTGCGCCGGCAGTGGCTGCCGATGAACTCGGCCATGATCGTGACCGAACCGCTCTCGGACGACATCTGGTCGCAGATCGGGTGGGACGGACGTGAGCTGCTCGGCGACGTCGCCAATGCCTACTTCTACGCGCAGCGGACGGCCGACGGCCGCATCGCGATGGGCGGCCGCGGTGTCCCGTACCGGTTCGGCTCCCGCACCGACGTCAACGGTGAGACCCAGGAGTGGACCATCGACTCGCTGCGCCGGATCCTCGGTGACGCCTTCCCGCAGGTCCGCGACGAGCCGATCGCCCGAGCCTGGTGCGGCGTGCTGGCCGTCCCGCGCGACTGGTGCGCCAGCGTGGGCGTCGACGAGAAGACCGGCCTGGGCTGGGCCGGCGGCTACGTCGGGCACGGGGTGGCGGCCACGAACCTGGCCGGACGAACCCTGCGCGATCTGGTGTTGCGCGAGTCCTCGGATCTGGTCACCCTGCCGTGGGTCGACCACCGCATCAGGAAGTGGGAGCCGGAGCCGCTGCGCTGGTTGGGCACCAAGGCCATGTACGGGCTGTACCGGACCGCTGATCGTCGCGAGGACCGAGGCGGGCCGGACATCAGCCGCGTCGGTCGGCTGGGGGACAAGCTCTCCGGTCGTTAGCCGTCGGTCTCGTCGCGCATGTCGTGGACGAGCAGCGCGACCCCCAGCGAGAGCAGCGAGTCGGCGTCCTCCAGGTCGATGACCAGGATCGACTCGATGGTCCGCAGCTTGCTGTACAGGCCCGGCCGACTGAGGCCGGCCGCTCGGGCGATGGCCGTCTTGTTGCCCCGCAGCGAGACGTACAGCCGGATCAGCTCGAGGAGCGCGGCCCCCTCGCGGGAGTCGCGCGCGAGCAGCGGAGCCAGCTCGGACTCGGAGAACGCGATGAGGCGTTCGTCGTCCTGCAGCTGAGCGACCAGCCCACGCAGCCGGACGTCCGTCGAGCGGAAGTACGGGACCGCCGAGACCGGCAGGGCCCGCGCGGCGCGCGCGATGTGGATGGTCGACCTGATGCGGGACGCCGCCGTGACCAGCGATCCGGACGCCTTGCCCACTCCCAGCACCGGCCGGCGATGTTCAGTGCCGCCAGATGGTGAATCGACCATCGCGGAGGCGAGCCGGCGCATGATCGGGTCCTCGTTCTTCGACGGCGGGATTGCGAGCACCAGACCCACGCAGTCGTCGGCGACGCCACCGGCGAAGCCGTCCACCTTTGCGTCCCTCAGCCCGCGGGCCACCGCGTCCAGCTGGGAGCGCGCCCGTTGCTGGCGCGCGATTTGGTCGGCGTGCTGCACGGACGGGAACTGCACCACGACCGGCAGGTACTGCGCCGCCGACGGAAGGCCGAGAGCCTGCGCGCGACTGATCGCGGCCGACTCGTCGCGGACACGACCGTCCAGCAGCTCCTGCAGCAGCGACTCCTGGGCCTGGAAGTGCAGGCTCGTGGTGTCGCGCTCAACGAGTCGGGAGATCTGCAGCGCCTGCGCCGCCCGCTGCAGCACGATGGCTGCGCGGGACTCGTGCGCGCTGCTCGGCGACACGAGTCGTCCCCACGGCGAGCCCCCCAGCCCCACTGGGCAGATCAGCCAGTCCTCGGGCCCGGTCACGCCCAGCTCGTCGAGCATCGGAGTCCGCCGCGATCGCTCGTCCCACGACCCCAGCAGCTCGCCGGTGTCGTCGTGATGTGGCGCGAGCGCCAGCACCTTGTGCCCGAGGTCCTCCAGGACCACCGGTCCGTCGACCAGCTCGGCGGCCTCGTGCAGGATCGTGGTCGAGTCGGCGCTCTCCAGGCTCAGGGTCGTGAACACCTCGTGCGTGCGGCGGGCGAACTCCAGATCCTGGTACTGCTCGCCCACGATCACCCGGTGGACGGCCTCGGTGAGGGCCACGAACCGCACCGGCTGGTGCAGGGCGATGAGCGGCAGGTGCAACCGCTCCGCCTCCTCGACGACAGCGCGGGGCACCTCGGGGAGCGCGGAGCCGAGCTCGATGACCAGACCGCACGAGCGTGCAGCGTCGAGCTGGGCGAGGAAGTGAGCTGATCGTGCGGCCGAGCCCATCAGGGGCAGACCGGTGGTGAGCACGACCTCGTGACCTTCCAGGAGGTCGCGCACGTCGTCGATCTCGGTGACGTGCCCCCACCTGACCGGCTCGTCGAGCCGGTCCGTGCCGGCCAAGACCTCGGGCGCGCCGACGGCCACCTCGCCCATCGACAGCATGGTCCGCAAGGTCGGTGACATCACGTCAGCCTAGACGATCAACTTCTTACACTCTGTCAATGGTGCGCGTGACCGATTTCACTATGCTGGATACCAGTTGTCCACGCACGTGAACTCGCACATCGAAATGGGAACGCACATGACTCACTCCATCGGTCACTGGTCCGCAGGGGAGCCGTTCGCCGGCTCGTCGCAGCGCACGGCCGACGTCACCAATCCGGCCACCGGAGAGGTGACCGGATCCGTCCTCCTCGCGGAGACCGACGATGCCCAGCAGGTGATCGCGGCTGCGGCCGCCGCCGCCCCCGAGTGGGCCGCCCTGTCCGTGGCGAAGCGCACCCAGGTCATGTTCGCCTTCCGTGAGCTGCTGAACGCGCGCAGCGAGGAGCTGGCCGAAATCATCACCAGCGAGCACGGCAAGGTGCTGTCCGATGCGCGCGGCGAGGTCGCCCGCGGCCAGGAGGTCGTGGAGTTCGCCTGCGGCGTCGGACACCTGCTCAAGGGCAGCCACACCGCTGGCGCCTCGACCGGCATCGACGTCCACTCCGTGCGCCAGCCGCTCGGGGTCGTGGGCATCATCAGCCCCTTCAACTTCCCGGCCATGGTGCCGATGTGGTTCTTCCCGGTGGCCATCGCGGCCGGCAACGCCGTGGTGCTCAAGCCGAGCGAGAAGGATCCGTCCGCTGCCCTCTGGATGGCCGAGCTCTGGAAGGAAGCGGGTCTGCCCGACGGCGTCTTCAACGTCCTGCAGGGCGACAAGGTCGCCGTCGATGCGTTGCTGGAGAGCCCCGACGTCGCGTCCATCAGCTTCGTCGGATCGACCCCCATCGCCCAGTACGTCTTCGAAAAGTCCAGCGCCAACGGCAAGCGGGTGCAGGCCCTGGGCGGCGCCAAGAACCACATGATCGTCCTGCCCGATGCTGATCTGGAGCTGGCAGCCGACTCGGCCGTCAACGGCGGCTACGGCAGCGCCGGCGAGCGCTGCATGGCCATCAGCGTGCTGGTCGCCGTGGGTGGAGTCGCCGATGATCTCGTCGCGCGCATCGCCGATCGCACCCGCACCCTGGTCATCGGTGATGGTGCTGCCTCGGACGCCAAGGAGGCCGACATGGGCCCGCTGGTCACCGTCGCTCACCGCGACCGTGTCGCCGGCTTCATCGAGTCCGGCGAGAAGGCCGGAGCCAAGGTCGTCGTCGACGGCCGCGACGTGAATCCGCGCGGCGCCGACGACGGATTCTGGCTCGGTCCCACCCTGCTCGACCACGTCGAGAAGACCATGGACGTCTACACCGAGGAGATCTTCGGCCCCGTGCTGTGCGTGGTGCGGGTCGAGACGTACGACGAGGCCGTCCAGCTGGTCAACGACAGCCCGTACGGCAACGGCGTCGCGCTGTTCACCAACGACGGTGGCGCCGCCCGCAAGTTCGAGCTCGACGTCCAGGTCGGCATGGTCGGCATCAACGTGCCGGTCCCCGTGCCCGTCGCCTACTACTCCTTCGGAGGATGGAAGTCGTCGCTGTTCGGCGACAGCCATGCCCACGGGACCGAGGGAGTGCACTTCTTCACCCGCGGCAAGGTCGTCACGTCCCGCTGGGCCGATCCGTCGGTCCAGCGCACCAGCGGCCTCGAGCTCGCCTTCCCCAGCAACAAGTAGACGGGCAGCCCATGAGCCACCAGACGATCTTCGAACGCCAGCCCGGCCAGCCGGGCGCGGTGGCGCACGCCCTCGAACGATCGGAGCAGAAGGTCTTCTGGCTCGACGGGCTCGACGCCGCGAACCACCCACCGCTGCGTGGTGAGACCCGCGCCGATCTGACGATCGTCGGCGGTGGCTACACCGGTCTGTGGACCGCGGTGCTGGCCAAGCGCCGCAACCCGGCGCAGCGTGTCGTGCTGCTGGAGTCCCAGGAGATCGGCTGGGCGGCATCAGGTCGCAACGGCGGTTTCGTCGAGGCGAGCCTGACTCACGGCGAGGAGAACGGCCAGTCCCGCTGGCCGGATGAGTACGAGACGCTGGAGCGCCTCGGCCGCGAGAACCTCAACGCCTTCGCGGCCGACGTCGCTGATCTGGGCCTCGACGCCGAGCTCGAACGCACCGGCGCGCTGGAGGTGGCCTACGAGCCGCACCAGGTGCAGTGGCTCGAGGAGGCGGATTCCGGGGTCTGGCTGGACGAGGCGGCAGTCCGTGCGGAGATCAACAGTCCCGTCTTCAAAGCCGGACGGTGGCAGACCGACGACTGCCTGCTCGTCCACCCCGGCAAGCTGGCCAAGGAGCTGGCTCGCGTCGCGGTCGAGCTGGGCGTCGAGATCCACGAGCACTCGGCCGTCGCGGGGATCGAGACGCGCGGACGAGGTCCTGCGCGGGTCCGAACGGCGCAGGGCAGCGTGCTCACCGACCGGGTCGCGCTCTGCACCAACGTCTTCCGGCCGTTGCTTCGGCGCAGCCGGCTGATGACCGTTCCGGTGTACGACTACGTGCTCATGACCGAGCCGCTCAGCGCCGAGCAGATGGCCTCGATCGGCTGGGGCAACCGCCAGGGTCTGGCTGACATGGCCAACCAGTTCCACTACTCACGCCTCACCGGCGACAACCGGATCCTCTACGGCGGCTACGACGCGGTCTACCACGCGGGCCGCCGCGTGCGC
>JBBSKV010000109.1:0-5966 GCA_038255955.1 Propionibacteriales bacterium | reverse complement strand
CTGGTCGCGGTGTGGGACGAGCTGGACTTCGCCGGCGTCATCGACCGACTGCTGCCCGAGTGGGCGCCGATCCGGTTGCGGGGGTCGTCGTCGATCGTCCATCGGTTCACGATCGACCGACACAGCCTCGAGACCTGCGTCAACGCAGCCCAGCTGGCTCGCGAGGTGTCGCGGCCGGACCTGCTCGCGGTCGCTGCGCTGCTGCACGATCTGGGCAAGGGGGTGCCGGGCGATCACTCGGTCGAGGGCGAGCCGATGGCACGTGAGATCGCGCGCCGGTGGGGATTTTCCGTCGCCGATGCCGAGATCGTCGGCCAGCTCGTTCGATGGCACCTGCTGCTGCCTGACACCGCGACGCGGCGGGACATCGAGGATCCTGCGACTGCTCACGGCGTCGCGGACACCTTGGGGAGTGTGGCCCGGCTCGAGCTGCTGGCCGCACTCACCGCCGCCGACGCCCGCGCCACCAGTGCTGCGGCGTGGAGCTCGTGGCGACGGGGCCTGGTCGAGGGGCTGGTGGCCAAGACCCACGCCATCCTCGACACGTCGGTGACGACCCCGGCGGGCGCGGACTACGAGGGTTGGCCGCGGCACATCCCGATCCCGGCGGTCGGCGTGATGGGCGCACGCGACATCGACGTGACGGTCGAGCCGGCAGGCGACGGGTCCCTGCTGACGATCGTGACCGCGAACCGTCGGGGCGTGGTCGCCGATCTGGCTGGCGGCCTGGCCCTGGCGGGTCACACCATCCGGTCGGCACGCACCGTCACCCTCGGCGACGCCGCGGTGTCGTTGTTCGAGGTGCGCAGGTCCGACGTCGATGCAGCCGTCGTGCGCGAGCGTCTGCGCGCGGCACTGGTCGGCGACCTCGATCTGGCCGGCCGTCTCGACGTCGTGGCGCGCGAGGGGGACACGCCGGCCCAGGTGCGACACGTGGAGCGCGACTCGCAGACCGTCACCGTCATCGAGGTGCGCGCGGCCGACCGCCGAGGCCTGCTGTGGACGGTCTGCCGAGCGATGGCGGATGCCGGCCACTCGATCCGGTCCGCCCACCTGTCGACCTACGGCGCGGAGGCTCGCGAGGTGTTCTACGTGCTCGGTGCGGACGGCGAACGGCTCGATGACCAGGCGGCGTCCCGTCTGCGCGACCAGGTGGCAGCCGCGCTCGCCTGACCCCGTTAGGCTGGGAGCTGCCCCGTTTTCCGAGCCGAGGACACCACTTCCGCCATGTTCGACACCCTGCAAGACCGGCTCCAGTCGGCGTTCAAGAACCTGCGCGGCAAGGGCAAGCTCTCCGAGGCCGACATCGACGCGGTGGCCCGCGAGATCCGCGTCGCCCTGCTCGACGCCGATGTGGCGGTCTCGGTGGTGCGCGCGTTCATCGCGAACGTCAAGGAGCGCGCCGGCGGTGCCGAGGTCAGCCAGGCGCTGAACCCGGCCCAGCAGGTCATCAAGATCGTCAACGACGAGCTGGTCACGATCCTCGGCGGAGAGACCCGGCGCATCCAGTTCGCCAAGAACCCGCCGACGGTCATCATGCTGGCCGGCCTGCAGGGCGCCGGCAAGACCACGCTCGCCGGCAAGCTCGCGGTGTGGCTCAAGGAGCAGGGCAAGTCCCCGATGCTGGTGGCCTGCGACCTCCAGCGACCCAACGCGGTCAACCAGCTGCAGGTCGTCGGCGGCCAGGCCGGCGCCACCGTATACGCCCCCGAACCCGGGAACGGTGTCGGCGACCCGGTGAAGGTCGCCCGTGACGGCGTGGCCGAGGCCCGCCGCACGTTGCACGACGTCGTCATCGTCGACACGGCCGGTCGCCTGGCGATCGACGCCGAGCTGATGCAGCAGGCGGCCGACATCCGCGCCGCCGTCGATCCCGACGAGGTCCTGTTCGTCATCGACGCCATGATCGGCCAGGACGCCGTCGGCACCGCTCAGGCGTTCCTCGAGGGCGTCGACTTCACCGGCGTCGTGCTGTCCAAGCTCGACGGCGACGCGCGCGGTGGCGCCGCGCTCTCGGTCCGCTCGGTCACTGGCCGCCCCGTGATGTTCGCGTCCACGGGCGAGAAGCTCACCGAGTTCGAGCAGTTCCACCCCGATCGCATGGCCTCGCGCATCCTCGACATGGGCGACATGCTCACCTTGATCGAGCAGGCCGAGAAGGCCTTCGATGCCGATGAGGCCGAGAAGGCGGCCGAGAAGCTGGCCGGCGGCTCGTTCACGCTGCACGACTTCCTGGACCAGATGGAGACCCTGTCCAAGATGGGGTCGATGTCCAAGCTGGTGGGCATGATGCCGGGCATGGGTCAGTTCAAGGAGCAGCTGGCCAACTTCGACGAGCGCGAGGTCGACCGGATCAAGGCGATGATCCGCTCGATGACGCCTGCCGAGCGCGACAACCCCAAGATGATCGACGGATCGCGCCGCGCCCGCATCGCCGCCGGTTCAGGAACCAAGGTCCAGGACGTCAACGGTCTGGTGAGTCGGTTCTTCGACGCGCGCAAGATGATGCAGCAGATGGCCAAGGGCGGCGGCATGCCGGGGATGCCGGGGATGCCAGGGATGCCGGGAGTCGGCAAGCGCGCCGGCGCCCGTCAGAAGCCGCAGCAGAAGAAGAAGGGCAAGCGGGTCTCGGGCAATCCAGCCAAGCGCGCGGCCGCCGCGACCGAGACGCCCCTGAAGGACGGTGCCGGGGCGTTCGGCTTCGACCAGGGTGCTGGTCAGGACTTCGAGATTCCCAAGGAGCTGCGCGACCTGATGTGAGGCGGGCCGCGGCCTGAGTGGCTCAGGCGATGTCGCGTATCTCGGTGCCGGCCACGACGTGGCCGTCACCCCCGACGGTCTTGGCCTGGTACAGCGCCGCGTCGGCCGCCGCGATCGCCTCGTTGAGGTCTCGGTTGGGGTTCACCGCGGCGATGCCGAAGCTGACGGTGGGGGTCACCTCGCTCCCCGCAGTGCTCAGCATCTGCAGACGGGAGCTGATCTCGTTGGTGATCCGGGCGGCGTGGTCGATGTCGGGGGTCGACAGGAAGATGATGAACTCATCGCCCCCGTAGCGTCCGATCAGGTCGCTGGATCGGATGGTCGACTCGCAGGCGGCCGCGAACTGCTGGAGGATCTGGTCGCCGCCCTGGTGGCCGGTGGCGTCGTTGATGGCCTTGAAGTGGTCGAGGTCGGCCACGATGAGTGTCGCGGTGACCTTGGTGCGCCGTAGGTGCCGGATCTCGGCATTGGCGCGGTTGAGGAACTCGGTGCGGTTGAGCAGGCCCGTCAGCCCGTCGCGGGTCGCGCGCCGGCGCAGCTCGCTGGTCGCTTCGTTGTTGCCCAAGATGGTCATGCTGTACGACACCGTGACCAGCAGGACCATGTTGACCAAGGTGGCCATCTCCGAACCGGCGAACGTGGTGAAGAACGGGTCGTCCGGCCCGACGCTCAGGTACACGATCCATCGGTAGAAGTAGAAACCGCTGGCCAGCGCGGCAGCACCGGAGACCACTGTGGTGATGTCGGACGTCCCGCGGTCGAGGCTCCACAGCTCGAAGGTCGTCAGACCCATCACGACGCTGATCATCAGCAGGTACAGCGTCCCGCCAGCCCAGTCGTTGGTGCCCGGGTCGTCCATGGCGGCGAACACCCCGACCACCGCTGGAGCCAGTGCCAGCTTCCACAGCGCCGGTCTGGTCGCGTGCAGAGTGCGCGCTCCCGCCCAGGCGCTGGCCGTGCCGCTGACCAGCAGGATGCTGCCAAGCGGATTGGCCCACCACTGCTGGTCGGTCCCGTCCAGGAGGTAGGCGGCCGATCCGCTGACGAACAGCACCAGCGCGATGCACCACCAGGCGCAGTACTGCGACCGGGTCGTGCGGAAGGTCACGTAGTAGAACAGCAGCAGCATCGTCACCGCCACGACGACGAATGCCAGCCGCAGGGATGCGGTGTCGATCACCACAGCACGCCTCCTGGGTGGGTGGGTCTGGCGTCCAGTGTGGCAGGAGTGTCGGACGTGACAACCCGTCCTCGCCGATTAGCGGGATCTGCGGTGGGTGCGCGTAATCTTCAGCAGTGCTGATTCCCCTCCTGCGGTCCCATTTGGGTCCGTACAAGGGAGCCATCGCCATCGTGCTGTTCTTCCAGCTCGTCCAGACGCTGGCGAACCTCTACCTGCCGGGTCTGAACGCCGACATCATCGATGAGGGTGTCGTGCTGGGGGACACCGGATTCATCGTGCGCACCGGCGCGATCATGCTGGGCGTCACGGTGCTGCAGGTGGTCTGCACGATCATCGCCGTGTTCTACGGGGCACGCACCGCCATGGCGCTCGGGCGCGACCTGCGGGCATCGGTCTTCACCTCCGTCCAGTCGTTCGCGGCCCGGGAGATGGCGCAGTTCGGGGCACCGACGTTGATCACCCGATCCACCAACGACGTCCAGCAGGTCCAGATGCTGGTCTTCATGGGCCTGACCATGCTGCTCACCGCGCCGATCATGGCCGTCGGCGGCATCTTCATGGCGTTGCGGCAGGACGTCGAGCTGTCCGGCCTGCTGGTCGTGGTGATCCCGGCACTGGCGATCAGTGTCGGTCTGGTCATCCGTCGGATGCGTCCGTTGTTTCGCGTGATGCAGGCACGGATCGACACCATCAACGAGGTCATGCGCGAGCAGATCATGGGCATCCGCGTGATCCGCGCCTTCGTGAAGGAGGAGCACGAGACCGCGCGCTTCGGCCGGGCCAACCGCGACAACATGGAGGTCGCGATCTCGGCAGGCCGACTGATGGCGATGATGTTCCCGATCGTGATGCTGGTCATGAACGTGTCCGTCGCGTTGGCCACGTGGTTCGGTGGCTACCGGATCGGGTCCGGCGATCTCGAGGTCGGCACGCTGACCGCCTTCCAGAACTATCTGGTGCAGATCCTGATGTCGGTCATGATGGCCACCTTCATGCTGATGCTGTGGCCGCGGGCCGAGGTGTCGGCCGAGCGCATCACGGAGATCCTCGACACCCAGCCCAGCGTCCTGCCGCCGGAGCTCCTCGAGGGAACCGTGCAACGCCGCACGTTGACGGGGGGCAGGGTCGACGTGCTCGGCGCGTCGTTCGCGTATCCCGGGGCCGAGGTTGACGTGCTGCACAACGTCGATCTGATCGCCCGACCGGGGCAGACGACGGCGGTGATCGGTTCGACCGGCAGCGGCAAGACCACGCTGCTGGGCCTGATCCCGCGGCTCTTCGATCCCACAGGGGGCCGGGTCGAGATCGACGGGCACGACCTTCGCGAGCTGCACCCCGAGGACGTGTGGGCGGCCATCGGCCTGATCCCGCAGAAGCCCTTCCTGTTCTCGGGCAGTGTCGGGTCCAACCTGCGCTACGGACGACCCGACGCCACCGACGACCAGCTGTGGGAGGCGCTGGAGATCGCCCAGGCTCGGGACTTCGTCGAGCGGATGCCTGCGGGGCTCGACGCGCCGATCTCGCAGGGTGGCAGCAACGTCTCCGGCGGCCAACGCCAGCGCCTGGCCATCGCCCGCGCGATCGTGAAGCGGCCCGCCGTCTACCTGTTCGACGACTCCTTCTCGGCCCTGGACTACGCGACCGACGCGGCACTGCGAGCCGCGCTGAAGCAGCACACGCGGGAGTCCGCCGTGATCGTGGTTGCCCAGCGGGTGTCGACCATTCGATCGGCTGACCGCATCGTCGTGCTCGACGAGGGCCGGGTGGTCGGCACCGGGACCCACGCCGAGCTGATGACGGCCTGCGAGGTCTACCGCGAGATCGTGCTCTCGCAGCTGTCGGCCGAGGAGGCCTCATGAGTGGACCCGGTGGGCCCCGCGGACCGCTGAGTGGGGGAGCCACGGCTCCGCAGCGGGCGGACGACTTCCGCGGCTCCTTGCGCCGCATGGCCACGCGACTGCTGGTCGACCGCCGGCTGGTCTGGACGCTCGTGGGATTCGGTGTCGTCGGCACGATCATGTCG
>JBBSKV010000108.1:0-5967 GCA_038255955.1 Propionibacteriales bacterium | reverse complement strand
GATCCAGTCGTTCGCCAACTTCGGCTTCGCCGAGAGCCACGCCCTGAGCTTCGCGCTGCTGGTCTACGCCAGCTCGTGGCTCAAGCTGCACTACCCGGGAGCCTTCCTCGCGGCGCTGCTGCGCAACCAGCCCATGGGTTTCTACTCCTCGCAGTCGCTGGTCACCGACGCGCGACGACACGGGGTGTGGATCCTTCGGCCCGACGTCATGCACTCGCAGGCCCAGGCCGATCTCGAGCTGTTGCCCGACCAGGAGCCGGGCAGCACGGGCCGCGACTCGTGCCTGTCGTTCAACCAGCCGCACCCCGGAAAGTTCGTGCCCGGCACGCCTGACCCCACGCCCGAGCACCGCCGCGACGGCCGGTACGCGGTGCGGCTGGGTCTCGACGAGGTGCAGGGCGTGGGGCTCGAGGCCGCCGAGCGCGTGGTGGCGGCGCGGGCCGAGCGGCCGTTCGTCGACATGTCCGACGTGTCGCGTCGGGCCGAGCTCACGGTGGCCCAGATGGAGTCGCTGGCCACCGCGGGCGCCTTCGACGCCTTCGGGCTGAGCCGTCGCCAGGCGCTGTGGAACGCCGGCTATGCCGAGCGCACCGACCAGCTCGAGGGCACCCAGGTGCAGGCGCCGCCGCCGATGCTGCCGGGCATGAGCGACGTCGAGATCACCACCGCCGATCTGTGGGCCACCCGCATCTCGCCCGAGACCCACCCGATCGAGCATCTGCGCGCGCTGCTGGACGCGGAAGACATCTGTTCCATCGAGTCGCTGGAGCGGATCGAGCACGGCACCCGGGTGCGGGTGGGCGGCCTCATCACCCACCGCCAGCGCCCCGGCACCGCCAGCGGAGTCACCTTCCTCAACCTCGAGGACGAGACCGGCATGCTCAACATCGTCTGCTCCCAGTCGATGTGGGCCAAGTACCGCGTCGTGGCCCGATCGTCAGCCGGCATGGTCATCCGCGGCCGCTTGGAGCGCAACGACGGCGTGATCAACCTGGTGGCCGACAAGCTCGAACGCATCGAGATCGTCTACCCCCACCGCAGCCGGGACTTCCAGTAGGTGTGAGTCAGCAACGGAGGGTCATACCGTTGCAAGTGCCTCACCGCTGAGTCCTTCTCCGAACAGGGCTCTGAGCCCGCGGGCCATACGATGGACGCGCACGGTCCGACGACGACTTCGAGGAAGACCACCATGGCGCGCATCGCACCGCTCACCACCGTGCTCCACGGTCACGAGCTCTCCTACGTCGACAGTGGCTCCGGGTCAGTCGTGCTGTTCATCCACGGAATCCTCGGGTCGCAAGGGCAGTGGGCCCACCTGATCGACACGATGGATGACGATCATCGGGTGATCGCGCCCGACCTCTTCGGGCACGGCGATTCGGCCAAGCCGTTCGGCGACTACTCGCTCAGCGCGCACGCCGCGACCCTGCGGGATCTGCTCGATCACCTCGGGGTCGAGCGGGTCACGCTGGTTGGGCACTCGCTCGGTGGCGGCATCGCGATGCAGTTCTTCTACCTCTTCCCCGACCGGGTCGATCGCCTCGTGCTGGTGTCCAGCGGCGGCCTGGGGCGCGAGGTGAATCTCGTCCTGCGCTCGGCGACCCTGCCCGGTGCCGCTCAGGTGCTCAGCGTCATCGCTTCCACCCCAGTCCTCTCACGGGTGGAGGCGCTGGGTCGTGGCGCGAAGAAGGTCGGCTGGCGGCCCGGTGCGGACCTCAGCGCGATCTGGCATGGATTCAGCTCTCTCGGCGACAGTGAGAGCCGGCGGGCCTTCCTCGCCACCACCCGTGCCGTCATCGACTTCGGTGGGCAGAGCATCAGCGCGCACGACTACCTGGCGAACCAGCCACCCATCCCGACCCTGATCGTGTGGGGCTCGAAGGACCGGATGATCCCGGCCTGGCACGCGCTCAGCGTGGTCGACCAGCTGCCCGACTGCAGCGTCGAGCTGTTCGAGGGCGCTGGCCACTTCCCGCACCTGGACGATCCGGAACGCTTCGCGCGGGTGCTTCGCGAGTTCATCGCGGTCGGCGCGGCATAGCTGCTTCAGGTGACGCCGTTGCCTTGGCACCAGTGCGGTCACCAGTGGGCCACATTCGCTCGATCTCGGCGTTGAGCTCCGCGCCGAGCAGCACCGCGATCGAGGAGACGTAGAGCCACAGCACGATCGCGATCGGCACACCGAGCTGGCTGAACACGGCGTCGCCTCCGAGGGTCACCGCCAGGTAGGCGCGCAGGCCCGCGGCGGCCAGCAGCCACAGGATCATCGCCAGCACCGCCCCCGGCACATCGCGCCTCCACGGCGTCCGCCAGGGGACACCCACGTGGTACAAACTCGCGAGTCCAGCGATCGCGAGCGCCGCCACGACGGGCCAGTACAACGCGCCCAGAACACTCAGCGTCGCGGAGGCGACCGCGTTCGGGGCGACCCACTCGACCACCTGTGGGCCGAGCACCAGCAGCGGCAGGATCGCGATCGCGCCCAGCAGGCCCGCCGCGGTCAGTCCGACCGCCAGCAGGCGGCGCCGCCAGGTCGGGCCGGGCTCGTCGATGTCGTAGGCGATCGTGATCGTCTCCAGTGCCCGGTCGGTGGCCCTGGACCCCGTCCACAGGCTCAGCAGAGCACCGATGGAGATCACGTCGGCGCGGCCATCAGCCAGCACGGCCGAGGCCAGGCGCTCGTACGAGTCGTAGGTCTGGGCAGCCAGGAACTCCCGCGGCAGCTCGAAGACGATTCGATCCAGCCCTGCGGTGCCCGAGGGCCCCAGCGCATCGGCGACGAAGCCGAGCGAGCCCAGGATGACCAGGATCAGCGCGGGCAACGAGATCATGGTGAACAGCGCTATCTCGGCGGCCAGCCCGGGCACCCGGTCGTCGAAGGTGTCGCGCCACGTCCGCACGGCCAGCACCGAAGCACGCTGCAGAGGGTGGGGGAGCCGGTCGTACACCCCGTGCGCCAGGTCGTCCGCCCAGCCGCGCGAACGCGCTGCGAGAGCGGCGATTCGATTCGGGGTGCCGGGCATTGCCGCCATCGTACGAGGGTCGTCCGACCTGGCGGTCAGTCGAGGCAGAACTCGTTGCCCTCGGGGTCGAGCAACGTGATGAAGCCGGCCTCCATGCTGCCGTCGGGCTCGACCCGGTAGGCGCGCTCGGCGCCCAGCGCCTCGAGCCGACTGGCCTCGGCTTCCAGCGCCGCCATCCGGTCGTCGCCGGTGAGGCCTGGAGCGACCCGGACGTCGAGGTGAACCCGGTTCTTGGCGGTCTTGCCCTCGGGCACCCGCTGGAAGAACTGCCGTGGGCCGGTGCTCTCGACAGGCAGCAGGGCCGACCGGCTGTTCCACTGCTCCGGCGGCACGCCGAATGCGCGAAGGGCGTCGTCCCAGGACTCGAAGCCCTCGGGCGGGGGCTGCAGGCGGTAGCCCAGAACCTCGGCCCAGAACCCCACCAGCGCGGCCGGATCGGCACAGTCGAAGGTGATCTGCACGTCGCGCGTCATGGCGTCAGTCTCGTACGCACCACCGACAGAAGCCACCAGCGGCGTGACTACTACGCTGACCACGTGGCGGGCGAATCGATTGGCGTGCTCGTCGCCATCGCCGTAGCGGTGCTGCTCGGCGCGATGACCCAGACGACGGTCGGGCTCGGACTCGGTCTTGTCGCAGCGCCGGTGATCACCTTCGTCGCCCCCGAGCTGATGCCCGGCATCATCATCATGCTGGGCATGACGCTGCCGGTGCTGACATTGGTGCGTGAGCACCACGACATCGACTGGCACGGGATCGTGTGGGCCACGCCCGCTCGACTGGTCGGCACTGTTGTCGGGGTCTGGATCATCACCCGGGTGACGGCCGAGGACTTGGAGCGGCTCGTCGGCGTGGTCGTGCTGCTCGCCGTGTTCCTGACGGTCCAGACGTTCTCGCTGCCGGTCAACCGGGGCACGCTGGGTGGAGCCGGCTTCATCAGTGGCGTCACCGGCACCGCGACCTCGATCGGCGGACCGCCCCTCGCGCTGCTCTACCAGCACCGCCCGCCGCACCAGGTCCGATCGACACTGTCGATCTTCTTCATCACCGGTTCGTCGGTCAGCCTGATCGGCCTCGGGCTCGCCGGAGAGCTGGCTTCCAGCCAGGTGAAGATCGCCATGCTGCTGTTCCCGGTGCTTGTCCTCGGCGTCCTGGCGGGCACCCGGCTGCGGTCTCGGCTCCCGCTCAGCGTCATGCGCCCGGCCCTGCTGGCGGTCAGCGCCATCTCGGCGGTCGTGCTGATCGCGAAGTCGTTCGCCTGACGGAACGCGCTGAGCCTGACGTTCGGACGCGACACGCCAGCGTGTTGTGGTCAGAACGTCAGGCTCAACGGACCTCAGCCGAATCGGGCGTGCGCGTCTAGGTTAGATCGCATGGATCTGTCTGACTCGCCCTTCTCCGACTTCCTCGGCTTCGAATTGCTGCTGGCTGAGCAGGACCGCGAGCTGCTCGGCCGCGTCCGCTCGTTCATGACCCGGCAGGTCGAGCCGATCATCAACGACTACTGGACCCGGGCGGAGTTCCCGCACGAGATCGTGCCGGCGATGGCCGAGCTCGGCATCGCAGGACTCGCCTACGACGGCCCCGGCTGCCCCGATCGCGGTGCGCTGGTGAACGGAATGGTGGCCATGGAGATGGGTCGCGTCGATCCGTCGATCGGCACCTTCATGGGCGTGCACGGCGGGCTGGCGATGGGGTCGATCCAGCTGTGCGGGTCCGAGGAGCAGAAGCAGCGCTGGTTGCCGGCCATGGCTCGGATGGAGCTGATCGGCGCTTTCGGACTGACCGAGCCCGACATCGGTTCGGCCATCGCGGGTGGGCTCGCCACCACGGCCCGCCGCGACGGCGACGACTGGGTGCTCGACGGTGAGAAGAAGTGGATCGGCAACGCCGCCTTCGCCGACCTGGTGATCATCTGGGCGCGCGACGAGGCCGATGGCGAGGTCAAGGGCTTCGTGGTCGAGAAGGACACGCCCGGCATGACGTTCACCAAGCAGGAGGACAAGATCGCCCTGCGCGTGGTGCAGAACGCCGAGATCCATCTGTCCGGCGTGCGGGTGCCGGAGGAGAACCGGCTGCAGGAGGCGAACTCGTTCGCCGACACCTCACGGGTGCTGCGGGTGACCCGGATGGACGTGGCGTGGCAGGCCACCGGCTGCGGGCGCGGCGCCTTCGAGCACGCCCTGCGGTACACGACCCACCGCGAGCAGTTCGGCAAGTCGATCGGCTCGTTCCAGATGGTGCAGGACCTGCTGGTCAAGATGCTCAGCAACGTCACGGCGTCGATCGCGATGAACGTGCGCGCCTCGCAGCTGCAGGACGCCGGAGCATTGAAGGACGAGCACGCCTCGTTGTGCAAGGTGCACAGCACGGTGCGGATGCGCGAGACGGTCGGCTGGGCGCGCGAGGTGCTGGGCGGCAACGGCATCCTGCTCGAGCACCACGTGGGCCGGTTCGTGGCCGACTCCGAAGCCATCTACTCCTACGAGGGCACCCGCGAGATCAACACCCTGATCGTCGGCCGTGCCATCACCGGCGAGGGCGCCTTCGTCTGAGGACCGAACGCGCTGAGCCTGACGTTACGACGCGACACGCCAGCGTGTCGGGGTCAGAACGTCAGGCTCAGCGGGAACTAGACGACGACGGCTTCGGGGGTGTCGTCGTCGACGAGTTCGTGGTGCTTGACGTTCAGGACGAGCCAGACGATCGCCGAGGCGGTCCAGATCATGAACGCGCCGACCAAGAAGGCCTGGGTGGCGCCCTCGGTGAAGGCCGCCTGACCGATCAGTGCGTCGAGGCGCTCGGAGACACCGGCCGAGGGAGCCGATCCGCTCGAGCTGGCCGAGCTCAACGACTCGCCGATCTGGGCCCCGCGGTCACGGGTGAAGTGCACGGCCACGGTGGACAGTCCGGCCAGGCCGATGGCGCCGCCGACCTGCTGCAT
>JBBSKV010000107.1:0-5970 GCA_038255955.1 Propionibacteriales bacterium | reverse complement strand
GGCGTCTGCGTCGTGCTGATCGGCGCCGGGGACGAGGAGATCTGTGGTTCCGATTCGCCGCCGGAGCAGGCCGTCGCGATCACCAGCACGAGAGCGGTCAGCACCCCTGTCGCGCCTTGCCTGACCATGCCGGCGACTCTTCCACATCGACCGCTCGGAGCGGGTCAGTGACGAAGCGCGACCAGGCGTGCCAGCTCGGCGTCGGACAGCTCGGTCAGCGCGCTCTCGCCACCGTTGACCACGGCGTCGGCCAGCGACCGCTTGCTGGCGATCAGCTCGGAGATCGATTCTTCGATCGTGCCCTCGCTGATCAGCCGGTGCACCTGCACCGACTTGGTCTGGCCGATGCGGTGCGCGCGGTCGGTGGCCTGGTCCTCGACGGCGGGGTTCCACCAGCGGTCGTAGTGGATGACGTGATCGGCGCGGGTGAGGTTCAGGCCCGTGCCGGCAGCCTTCAACGACAGGACGAACACAGGCACCTGGCCGGCCTGGAAGCGGTGCACCATGTTCTCGCGCGTGGGCACACCGGTGCCGCCGTGCAGGAACTGGTGCTCGATCTTCTTCTCGGCCAGATGGCGGGTCAGCAGCCGACCCATCTGGGCGTACTGGGTGAACACCAGCACGCCACCGTCCTCGGCGACGATCTCCTCGACCAGCTCGTCGAAGACGCCCATCTTGCCGGACCGGCCGCCCAGGCGTCCCTCCGTCTCGCGCAGGAAGTGCGCCGGGTGGTTGCAGATCTGCTTGAGCTGGGTGAGCAGCTTGACCACCAGGCCGCGGCGCTGGATGCCGGCCGCCTGCTCGATCTGGCCCATCGTCTGGCGCACGACGGCCTCGTACAGGCCCACCTGCTCACGAGTCAGGTGCGTGGTGTGGTCGGTCTCGATCTTGGGCGGCAGCTCCGGCGCGATGCCGGGGTCGCTCTTGCGGCGTCGCAGCAGGAACGGGCGGATGAGCGCCGAGAGGCCGGTGGCCGCGTCGTCGTCGCGGCCGGACTCGATCCGGCGCGACCACTGGGTGCGGAACTGGTCGTGGGTGCCGAGCAGCCCGGGCGTGGTCCAGTCCAGGATCGCCCACAGCTCGGAGAGGTTGTTCTCCACCGGCGTGCCGGTCATGGCGATGCGGGCGTCGGACGGGATGTCGCGCAACGCCTGCGCCCCGCGCGATCGCGGGTTCTTGACGTTCTGCGCCTCGTCCGCGACCACCAGACCCCAGCCCGGCGCGTGCTTGGCCAGCAGGTCCGAATCGGCGCGCATCGTGGCGTAGGTGGTGACGACGAAGCCCTCGGTCGCGTCCTCGACCCAGCGGCGCGGGCCGTGGTAGCGGTGCACCGGCACGCCGGGCGCGAAGCGGTTGATCTCGCGCTCCCAGTTGCCGAGCACCGACGCGGGGCACACCACCAGGGTCGGCGGGGCCGGCTCACCGGTGCGGGCGCGATGCAGCTCGTGCCGGTTCAGGTGCAGCGCGATGAGCATGACGGTCTTGCCCAGGCCCATGTCGTCGGCCAGGATGCCGCCGAGACCCAGATCGGTCAGCTGGGCCATCCAGCGCAGTCCCTGCAGCTGGTACTCGCGCAGCTGGCCCTCGAGCCCCGCGGGCTGCTCGGCCGGCACGATGTCGCGGTCGCTGGCCGCGAGCCGTAGGCGCACCTCCTCCAGCCAGCCGACCGTGTCGACCTCGGTCGTCACGCCGTCGATCTCCATCTCGCCGGTGACGGCCGCCCGCAGCGCCTCGATGGCGTTGATCTCGCCCGAGGTGCGGTGCAGGGCGCGCTCGATGCGGCTCTTCTCCACGAACACCCACTGGTCGCGGATGCGCAGGAAGCCGTGGTGGGAGGACGCCAGCTCCTCGACCTCGGCGGCCGTGAGCTGCTGCCCGCCGATCGCGATCTGCCAGTCGAAGCGGAACAGCTGGGCCTGGGTGAACGAGGACGGTCGGTCGCCGGGCATGCGCTCGTCGCGCTGCACCACGACCGACGTGTCCAGCTCGCGCACCAGCTCGGGCGGCCAGCTCACGTCGGCCCGGCAGGCCATCAGCAGCGTGGTCAGGTGTCCGGAGCCCAGTTGCGCGAGCTCGTCGGTGCTGACGGTGGTGGCTCCGTGGGCGTGGGGCTCTCGCAGGCGCGCGGCCGGTGCCCAGCGATCGTCCAGGCGACGCAGCATCGTGAGCAGGGGGTCACGGGCTCCGATGCGAGGGTGCGAGTCGTTGCTGATCAGGTCGGTGGCCTCGAACGCGGCACCGGGTGAGGGGCGGACCCGCAGACGGACCACGGCGGCCTCGGTGGCGGTGGGCTCGCTGAGGAAGGTGATCACGAACGTGTACGAGTAGGTGATCGGCCGGTACGGGTCGGGTGTGCGCGGCGACGGCTGGTAGGTGGAGCGTTGCGGCGTAGACGCGGCGGCCGGCGCGTCCACGGCCAGGGAGGCGAGGAAGCCCTGCACCTGGGCCAGGCCGGACTTGCCGTCGACGGTCGGGATCGACTGCGCGGCGTGTTGCAGCTGGCTGCTCTCGCCATCAGAGGGCGACCCCAGGCCGCCTCGTGCCATCAGCCGCAGCGCGAGGATCGCCGGATTGGCCCAGGCGCGCGCCGTGCGGTCGGCATACATGACGCGGACGCCCTGACTCAGCGCACCGATCGCCTCGTTGGCGGTGGCGCGTTCTTCGCCGTCGGGGGAGTGGAACACGAACCGCGACTCGGCCGGTGTCTCACCAACCTCGAACGTGACCTCATGGCGCAGCAGCGGGCGCAGGTCGAGGGAAGAAATGGGCATCGTTCCATTATCTCGTACGGGTGGTGATCGCGTTGGTCCGGCTCACGATCTGGCTCCTGACGTGATCGAGCGACCCATCGATTCCGGTGCCCTCGAGGCGCTCCGCAGCTCGCGATGTCCGAACCGGCTGAGACGCTGGAGCGATGGATCCCGATGAGCCCGTGGCGCCGTGGTTCGACGACACCTTCCAGCGGCTGGTCGACGGCCGATCCGCCGCGTTGCGCCGCCGGCTCGCCGCCACTCGAGTCCGCCTGGCCTCGCTGGTGGCGGCCGAGCACCCCGGCGTCGACCTCACGCCCGATCTGTTTCTCGACTGTGTGCCGGTGCTGGTGCTCGAGGCGAACCTCCCGGGCTCGGTGGCAGCGGCGCGCGCCCACGTCTCTACGGTGTCGCGGTTGGTCGACGCAGCCGTCGCGGTCCGGCCGGAGCTGCTGGGCACCGATCGTGCGCGCCGCGACGTTCGTGCGGCACGGCAGCGGGTCGAAGAGCGGGCGGCTCAGAGGCCTGAGGATCCGTGGGCCCAGAGCATCCCGCCTCGCCTGCTTGAGTCAAGTTGAATCATCAACTACCTTGAGAGGGTGAACTCGTACACGATCCGCGACCTGGACGACCGGCTGCAGGCCAGCGACCGCATGCCCGTGCTGTTCATCGGCCACGGCAATCCCATGAACGCGATCAGCGACAACGAGTTCACCCGCACCTGGCGCCGCGTCGGGCAGGACCTGCCGGCTCCGCAGGCCATCGTGGTCATCAGCGCCCACTGGCTGACGCCGGGCGAGACCCGCATCACCGATGCGCCGCGCAACCGCGTCATCTACGACTTCGGCGGCTTCCCCGACGAGCTGTCGCAGGTCCAGTACCCCACCGAGGGCGATCCCCAGGTGGCGGCACTGCTGGCCCGCCAGCTCGCCGAGTACGAGGCGAGCCTCGACGCCCAGTGGGGCCTCGATCACGGCACGTGGAGCGTTCTGACGCATCTCGCGCCCGCGCCGGAGGTCCCGGTGCTGCAGATCAGCATCGACTATGCGATGCCGCTGCCCCAGCTGTACGACCTGTACTCACGGCTGCGCGCACTGCGTCGCCGAGGAGTGCTGTTCATCGGCAGCGGCAACATCGTGCACGCCCTGGGCCGCGCCCGGTGGGGCGGCGGCGCAGCGTGGGACTGGGCCGCGCAGTTCGACCACGACACCGCTGAAGCACTGCGCAACGAACGGGTCGACCAGCTGGTCGACCCGTTCGGTACGTGGTCGGAGGCGCGTCTCGCCGTGCCGACGGACGATCACTACCGCCCGATGGTCGCGGCGCTCAGCCTGCTCGAACCGGGGGAGGACTTCTCGTTCTTCAACGAGGCGATCGACATGGGGTCGATCGGCATGCGGTCCTTCGTGACCGTCGGCTGACGATCAGGCCTTGTCGGCTGCCGGCTCGGCAGCTTCCTGCTCGGCCAGCTTCTGCTTGACCTCGACCATGTCGAGGCCACGAACCTGCTCGATCAGGTTCTCCAGGGCGGGGGCCGGGAGGGCGCCAGCCTGCTGGAACACCAGCACGCCGTCGCGGAAGGCCATCAAGGTCGGGATCGACGAGATGCCGACCGACGAGGAAAGCTCCTGCTCCGTCTCGGTGTTGATCTTGGCGAACGTGATGTCGTCGTGCTGCTCGCTGGCCTGCTCGTAGACAGGGCCGAACTGCTTGCACGGACCACACCAGGAGGCCCACCAGTCGATCAAGGTGATGCCCTCGGCGTCGAGGGTGTCGTCAAGGGTCTGGGCTGTGAGGTCAACTGTGCTCATAGTAGGTAGAACGCCCTTCACCCCCACGACATTCCATGCGCCGCCCGGATCCCCGCCGATCCAGTGCGAATCCGGCGCTTTCGAGAGGAAGAATTCGCCCCCGTGACCCGTCATGGAACACCTGTTCAGCCCTCTGCTCCTTTGAGACAGTTGTGTGCGATCGCTCGGTGGGCGAACCCCACCAGCAGTGGAGGGAAATTCGGGTGAAGTACGACCGACCGGTGTGGCAGCTGATGCATGCCTGCGCCGACGCGTTGCCCGAAAACTTCAGCTTCGATGACGTTCGCGCCTGGTTCTCGCAGAACTATCCCGAGGTCAGCGTGGCCACCATTCGCGCCCACGTCGTCGGATTGACCGAAGGTGGCGCCAAGCACACGCAGTTCCAGCGCCGATCCCCGCTGTTTCGACGGGTGGCGCGCGGCGTGTACGCACCGATCCCGTTCGAGGAGCGCGGCGAGCTGCCCGAGGACGACCCGACTGAGGAGGCGGCATCGCCCCGCCGGTTCGCACCGGTCGAGGGACCGAACGCTCCGGCCAGCACGGGGATGGGCCACGTCTCGGGGCCCGACGACATCAGTGCCGAAGGCTTCTGGACCTTTCTGGCCGAGCAGGATGCGCGTGATGACGCGATGGCCCACGAGGCCGCTGCGCGGCGCAAGGAGGAGGAGAAGCAGGAACGCCGTCGTCGCAAGGCAGCCAAGCGCGAGGCCAAGCGGCAGGCCGAGCTCCAGCTCGAGTCCGAACGGCGAGATCTACCTGAGGTCGATCCGGAGCCGGTGAGCCGGTCGAGCCTGGCCGAGATCGACGCCGAGCGACGCCGGCTGGCTGCCGAGCGCGAGGAGATGGCCCGCATCGCGGTCGAGCGGGCCGAGCTGACCCGTTCGGCGCAGCAGGAGATCGAGGCCGAACGGGCCCGACTGCAGGTCGAGCGTGCCGAGGCGGACCGATTGGTGCAGGTGCGCCACGAAGCCGAACGTGCGGCTGCGGCGCAGGCCGAGGCCGCCCGGCTCCAGGCAGAGCGCCTCGAGGCCGAGCAGCGTGCGCATCAGGAGCGCAAACGCGCGGCGAAGCTGCGCAAGGCAGCCCGCAAGGAACGCGAGGCTGCCGAGGAGGCGCTGGAGCGCGACCGGATCGAGCGCCGCGCCCGACGCAAGGCTGAACGCCGAGCGCGAGAGAACGCCGAGGAGCACCTGCGCGAGGCGGCCGAGCGCCGCCGGCGAGACGACGAAGAACGGCAGCGCGCGGCGATCTCGGTGCGCGACGACCTGGGCCGCCTCGAGCAGGAGGCGCTCGCCCGGATCGAGAACGAGCGCGCGATGCGAGCCCGGTCAGAGGTCGAACGAGCCGAACGCGACCGCAGGTCCTTCGAGCGTGCCGAGAAGGAACGGCTGGCCTTCGAGCGGTCCGAG
>JBBSKV010000106.1:0-6027 GCA_038255955.1 Propionibacteriales bacterium | reverse complement strand
CGTCCATGTTCTGCGCCGTGCGCGCAGCGGCACCGCGCAGGACGACCTTCTCGACCTCGCCGGGGCCCGTGTCGGGGTCGGGGGCCGACGGATTGGCAGCCGCCGCCTTGGCAGCCGCTGCCTTGGCGGCCGGCTTCGCGGTCTTGGCCTTCGAGTCCTTGACCTCAGGAGCGTTGGGGGCGGGGCTGGGGTCGGTCGGTCCGGACTTCTGCGGAGGAGTCACGCGTCCGTCCCGGGGAGCGGACGGCGGTGTGGCCGACTCGGCGTGGTCGGGACCAGCGGCCTGGGCCTGCGGCTCAGTGGTCCGCGGCGTCGGGGTGCTGCCATTGGCCGACGGGGCGTCGTCGGCGGCCTCCGAGCCGTCGGCCGTCCCGCCCTTGGCGAAGAAGTCGGCCCAGGCAGCGTCGACCGACTTGGGGTCCGCGGTGTAGCGGTCGTACATCTCCTCGACCAGCCACTGGTTGGTTCCGAAGTCTGGGCTGGGGGTGTCCTGCGAGGTCTCGGCCACGGCCTCGATCGCCTCTTTCAATCCGTTGCTGGTGTGTTGCGAATACGGCTTCCACACTAGCGCGCGGACCCACGGGAAGTGAGGCAGGTCAGGCGGCCAGTTCTGCCTGAATTTTCAGTGAGAGTCGATGAGTCGGCCCGCGCGACCGAGGAAGGAGCCGAACGCCTCGGTCTCTAGGTCCGTGGCCCGTCGCAAAGATCCTGTCATCGCAGCGCTGCCACGGCGTGCGGATGTTCAGCTTCACGACCCTGGAAGGTCACGATGGCCGGATTCAGCACGTGGCCGTCGCGGATCTCGGTGGCTCGTCGCAACGTCTCATCCGCCTCGATCTGGGCGGCGCCGGAGAGCACGGTGCGCAGGAAGGGGGTGAGTGCCGCGCTGATGTCCCAGGTCGCCGACGACCAGAGGTACGACGGGCTGTGGTCGACCGCGTAGTAGAGCAGGTGATCCCCGACCTTGAACGCCGGATCGTCGAAGCCTGTGGGCCTGGCCCAGCTGAAGCCCATCGCCTCGTCGCAGGAGACGTCGACGATGACGCTGCCGCGGGCGAAGGAGCCGAGGTCGTCCTCGGTCAGGTACGTGATCGGGTCGAGCGGATCCTGCAACGTGCAGTTGACGATGATGTCGTTCTCGGCCAGGTAGGCGGCCAGCGGCTCGCGGCCGCGTTCGGTGATGACGCTGAGCGCGCCTCCCTCGGGCTCCACGTCGATCTGGCGGATGCGCACCGAGTGGATCGGCGAGCCGACGGCTGCGACCTGGCGGTTGGTCAGCACCGCCACCTCGTGCACGCCGTGGGCGTTCAGGGCCGTGACGGCGCCGCGCGCGGTGGCCCCGAAGCCGATCACGACAGCCGACAGCCGGCGCCCGTAGTCGCCAGTGCTGCCGGCCAGCTGCATCGCGTGGATGACCGAGCAGTAGCCGGCGAGCTCGTTGTTCTTGTGGAAGACGTGCAGGCCGACGCCGCCGTCGCTCGTCCAGTGGTTCATCGCCTCGAAGGCGATCAAGGTCAGCTTCCGGTCGATGGCGACCTGGGTGAGCGCGGAGTCCTGCACGCAGTGCGGCCAGCCCCACAGGGTCGACCCGATGCGCATGGCCTCGACATCGGCCAGCTGCGGCTTGGGCAGCAGCACGACGTCGGAGTCGGCCAGCAGCTCCTCCCGGGTGGCCATCCCTGCGACCAGGCCGGACAGCTCGGCGTCGGAGTAGCCGAACGCCTCCCCGTACCCGTGCTCGAGGCGGATGCAGGCGCGCAGATCCGCGGTGAGGGCGGGCAGGTGCGCGGGGTGGATGGGGAGTCGGTGCTCGTTCTCCTTGGCGGACGAGCCGATGACGCCCAGGGTTCGCGGCGGTGTCAGCAGCAAGGCCGGGTCGTTGTGGGCGGACTCTGCAGGACAGGGCGACGTGTCGCTCATGGGTTCCCTCGGATGTAGCGCCTGAACGGCGCTCTGCTCGGAGGGTACGCCTCCCCTCATCGGGGTCGGGGCCGGCGTGCATCCACGCTGCTGGGGGAGGTCCACTGAGGTGACCACAGGTACGACATCCGTCGCCGAAGGTGCTGGACTCTCGTGAAAACCTCTGCGAGTATCGCAACCAGACACTGAATGCGTAGGAGGCTCCCCCCGTGACCTTGGCAGACACACCGGAGCGGGTCGAGCCCCCGAACAGTGCGGGCGAACAGGTCGGCGAGGTGGTCCTGACCGGCGTCACCAAGATCTTCGGCGACACGGTGGCGGTCGACGACCTGAGCCTCACGGTGGACGCCGGTGAGTTCATCTCGCTGCTCGGCCCGTCCGGCTGCGGCAAGACCACGACGTTGCGCATGATCGCGGGCTTCGAGCAACCCGACGCCGGTGACATCACGATCTCCGGGCAGAGCGTGCTCGGGGTCCCCGCGTACAAGCGGCACGTCAACACGGTGTTCCAGGCCTACGCGTTGTTTCCGCACATGACGGTCGCCGAGAACGTCGCATACGGCCTGCAGCAGAAGCGCACCTCGAAGTCCGAGATCGGCCAGCGGGTCGCAGAAGCCCTGGACATGGTCAAGATGCGCCACTTCGCGGACCGGAAGCCGGCCCAGCTCTCCGGCGGCCAGCAGCAACGTGTCGCGTTGTCGCGCGCCCTGGTCAACCGGCCGTCGGTGCTGCTGCTCGACGAGCCGCTCGGCGCCCTCGACCGGCAGCTGCGCGAGGAGATGCAGCTGGAGCTCAAGCTCCTGCAGTCCCACCTGGGCATCAGCTTCGTGTTCGTCACGCACGACCAGCACGAGGCTTTGTCGATGAGCGACCGCATCGCGATCATGCGCGAGGGGCGCATCGAACAGCTCGCCGACGCCGACACCATCTACGCCGCCCCGACCTCAGCGTACGTCGCGGCGTTCGTGGGCCAGCAGAACTTCTTCACCGGCACCACGACCCCGGACGCCAGCGGGGTCGAGACCGCGCACGGCGTCGTCACGGCCTCCGCCCCGAGTGGACGGGTGAGTGCGGGATCGGCTGCGCAGGCTGCGGTGCGGCCCGAGCTCGTCGACATCGCGGCGGCCGCCCCTGCCTCCACCGCGACCAACGCCGTCGAGGGCACCCTCATCGGACTATCCCACCTCGGCGAGACGATGCAGTTCCAGGTGCGCACCCGGCACGACGAGAGCATCGTGGTGCGCCGCCCCACCTCCGAGGCGCCCCGGCTTTCGGTCGGCGACGTCGTGTGGTGCTCCTGGCAGCCCGAGAGCGTGCAGCTGTTCGCCGCCGACGCGGCCGCCGATCCCGCTGACCCCTCGACCCACTGACCGGAGAACCTGAGCTCGACCACCACCACCCGACCCGCCCGATCCGTAGCGATCCCGACCCAGGAGCACCATGACCGACAACTCCCCGATTCGCATCCTCGCCAGCACCTCGGCAGCCCCCCAGATCGCTCGAGACTTCTCCCGCCGGCGATTCCTGGGCGTCGCGGCGGGACTGGGCGGCGCCGGTCTGCTCGCCGCGTGCGGGACGTCCGGCGGCAGCAAGGCAGCCACGTCCACCGCGTCCGGCGGAGCGCTGGAGTCCAAGGTGTCCATGTACTCGTGGGGGGAGTACGACGCTCCCGAGGTGCTCAAGGGCTTCACCACGGACCTCGGCCCGAAGATCGTCACCGACACCTACGGCTCCAACGAGGAGCTCATCTCCAAGCTCGTCGCCGGCAAGGGCACCGGGGGCTACGACATCATCGTGCCCACCGGCGTCTTCATCCCCCAGATGGTCGAGAACGGTCTGCTGCAGAAGTTCAACAAGGACCTGCTGCCCAACATGAAGTACATGGACCCTGAGTACCTGAGTCGCGAGTGGGATCCGAACAACGACTACTCGGTCTGCAAGGCGTGGGGCACCACCGGATTCGTCTACGACAAGACGGTCATCAAGCGAAAGCTCACCACTTGGAACGACTTCATCGACGCCGCCCAGAACGAGGCGAGCGGCAAGGTCAGCGTTCTCGACGACCCCGCCGAGGTCACCGCGATCTACTACTGGGCCAACGGCATCGACTGGAACACGACCGACGAGGGCGACCTCGACGCCTGTGAGAACTTCATCGTCAAGGAGCTCGCTCCCCACATCGCGGCGTTCGACTCCTATCCCGGCGGCAGCGCGATCCCGCAGGGCACGCACGCACTGATGCAGGCCTGGAACGGCGACGTGCGCCTGGGCATCCAGGAGTCCAAGGACCCCGATCGCTGGGAGTGGGTGCTCGGCTCGCCGGAGACCGAGCTGTGGATGGACAACTGGGCGATCGCCGGCAACGCACCGCACCCCGAGGCTGCGCACGCCTTCATCAACTACTCGATGTCGCCGGAGAGCCACTTGGCGAACGTCGACTACATCGGATACCACACCGGCGGCAAGGACATCGAGGCGAAAGCACGCGCCGCGGGCATGGAGATGCTCGACGACTTCGTGTTCTTCACGCCCGAGCAGCTCGCCACGATGAAGGACGGCGCGTTCAACGAGGCGCAGGGGCGCACGGTCAAGATCTGGAACAAGGCGAAGGCCGCTGCGGGTGCCTAGTTGGAGACCCCGGTGGGCTCTCGCCGCCCCGGCGGGGGCCTGGCTGCTGATGTTCTTCGTGGCGCCCGTCGCCACGGTCGTGTGGTTCAGCTTCGGCTACAAGCCGGGCCTGTTCGGTACGCACGCCAATGACGTGCTGTCCTTCGACCGATACGTCGAGGTCTTCAACCCGACGTTCTTCAACACGTTCCTGGCCACCCTCTGGGTCGGCGTCGCCGGCACCGCGATCTGCCTGGTCATCGGGATGCCGATCGCCTACTGGATGGCCGTCAAGGCGCCACCGCAGCGGCGCGGCCTGCTGCTCGCCCTGGTGCTGATCCCGTTCTGGACCAACTTCCTGGTCCGCACGATCGGGTGGCAGGTCATCCTCGCGCCGCAGGGGTGGTTGTCGTCGCTGATGCAGTCGATGGGTCTGGACCAGCTCGACGTGCTGTACACCCGGCAGGCGGTGCTGATCGGGGTCGTCTACAACTACCTGCCGCTGATGATCCTGCCGCTGTTCGTGGCGCTGGACCGCGTCGGTGGCTCGTTGCGCGAGGCGAGCAAGGACCTGGGCGCCAACCGCTGGCGGACGTTCGTGCGGATCACGTTCCCGCTCGCACGCCCCGGCATCATCGTCGGCGTGCTGCTGGTCTACATCCCGCTGATGGGCGACTACATCACCGCCACGGTGCTCGGCGGCGCGAAGGGCAACATGGTCGGCCAGCTCGTGGCGAGCCAGTTCCAGACCGCGCAGAACTGGGCGCTGGGCTCGGCGATGGCGGTCGTGCTGATCATCATCATCCTGGCGTCGATCGCGGCCATGGGCTTCGCGCTGTGGCTGTTGTCGCTGCCGTTCTCGGGCCGCAATCGCGTCGTCCTGGAGGAGAGCCCATGACCGCGACCGCAACCGTCGCTCGTTCCCGCAAGCGCCGCAACAAGGCCGACGTCGCCCTGCTGGCGTGGTCCATCGCGGTGTTCGTGTTCCTGTTCGCCCCCATCGTCGTGATCGTCGTCTACTCGTTCAACAACGGCCGCCTGCTGATCTCGTTCGACCAGTTCGGCTTCGAGGGGTACACCGCACTGTTCCGCAAGCCGGTGATTCGCGACGCGGTCATGGTGTCGATCCGCACGGGCGTCATCGCCGCGCTGCTGGCCACGGTGCTCGGCACGCTGGCCGGCATCGCGCTTGCGCGCCGCCCCGGCAAGTGGACCGCGTGGTTCATCGCGCTGCTGCTGGTCGTCTCGGTCACGCCCGAGATCGTCGATGCGGTCTCGCTGCTGCCGTGGCTGGTCCTGCTCGGTCAGGACCTCGGACTCACGGTCTTCAACGGGGGCACCGTCCGACTCGTGATCGGGCATTCGTTGTTCTCCACGGCGATCGTGTCCTACATCGTGCGGGCGCGGTTGATCGGACTCGACGAGCAGCTGGAGGAGGCCTCGTCGGACCTGTACGCCACTCCGTTCACGACGTTTCGACGCGTGACCCTGCCGCTCGCG